>CALBGU010000046.1 GCA_937893155.1 uncultured Treponema sp.
ACAAGGAAAGGCCCCAATCATCATAACCAAAGAAGCGCAGGTCCTGCCCCGATAATCAAGATTTTCTTCATAAAACCAGCCTTTCTTTTGCAATTCTTGTGATTGCAAAAATAAGAATTTTACAAAGTGTAACCTTGCAAAATGGGCGTTCTACAGTGATAGAGATTGCAAAATAGAAAAACTAACAGTTTAGAGTTTGTATTATGGACTTTGACACGTTTAAGAAAGATTTTGCCGATAAATTGCGTCTGTTGCGAAATGAAAAGAAAATCTCTGCGAGGGAAATGAGCCTTGCACTTGGTCAAAACGTGAATTACATAAACTACATCGAAAACGGCAGACATTTGCCGTCTATGCAGGGTTTTTTTTCAATCTGCGAATATTTGGATTTACAGCCGTCGGAGTTTTTTGAAAAGTCGAATGCTTCTGCGTCCTGCAAAAGTGAAAATATAGATTTTCTGTATTCGCTGACAACGGGGCAGCTGAAAAGTATTATTGCAATGATAAAAGAATTCTTGTAAAAGACGTGTGTTTTGCTCCTTTATTGAAAAAGTGCTCTAAAGCTGTTATCATCAAATTATAGAAGACATTTGACTTTGGAGTTTTATACATAAATTGTCTTTAGCAAGGGGCTTTTAGTCCTTTGACAATTTCTATTTTACAAAGCACGCTGTGCGTGGGAGCAAAAGAATGAATAGTATGACAGGATACGCCTATAAAGAGGTGATAGACTCTGATTTGCAGATAAGCGTAGAGATGAAATCGGTGAACTCGCGCTTTTTGGATTTGTCGGTGAATATGCCGAGCTTTATGTCGCCGATAGAAAGCCGTATCCGCTCTCTCGTCGGCGAGAAAATCGTGCGGGGCAAAATCGACCTCACGATTCGCCTGCACGACAACTCGCCTGCGACGAAAATCAGCGTGAATACGGCGGCGGCTCTTTCTTACGCGAACGCGATAAAGCAGGTCAGCGAGGCTATCGGCACGAGTTACAGCGACGAATTGCTAAAGCTCGTTTTGGCTCAAGAGGGCGTGCTGAACGTGGACAAAAGCTACGACGCGGAAAAATATTGGGAGCACATCGCGCCTGTGTTTGACGCGGTGCTTTCGGAGTTCGTGGAGGCGAGGGCAAAGGAGGGCGCGAAGCTCAAAGCCGACCTTGAGAAAAAACTTGCCGTGCTCGACAACTGCGCCGCGTTCTTCAAGGAATGGCAGCCGAAGATGGAAGCGAAGTTCAAGGAGCAAATCATTGCGCGCTTTGAGGAGCTTTTAGGCGACAAGGTGGACGAACAGCGAGTGCTGACCGAAACCGCCGCGCTTATGGTTCGCTATACGATTAACGAGGAAATCGTGCGGCTTCATTCGCATTTGGAATCGCTGCATCGTGAGTTTGAGAGCGTTACGCCGGGCAAGCGCATTGACTTTTTCTGCCAAGAAGCGAACAGGGAAATTAACACCATCGGCAGCAAAAATCAGTTCAAGGAAGTCGGCGAAATGGTGGTGAACGCCAAAGACGCGCTCGAAAATATCCGCGAGCAAGCCAAAAACGTGGAATAACAGGCACAGCCTGAAAATATATTTATAGGGAGTGTAGCAAATGATTCCAATTTATTTGAGAGAAAATCTCTTGACAGCAGACCCCGACGACTGCATGGCGCAGGTCGTTCCCGAAAAGTCGCAGGTGTGGACGCAGGAGCGCATCGATGCGGAAATCGTCAAGCTCGGCGGCGTTACCGAAGCGGCATTGGCGGCGGTGCGCAAGAACGAGGCGAAAGTCTGTGCGGACATCATCGCGGACGGCGGTGTCATCAACACGGAACTGTTCAGCACGTCTTTCAGCGTTTCGGGCGTGTTCACCAACATGAACGACACCTTCGACCCAAAACGCCACGCTGTCAATCTCAATGCAACGGCTGGCACTTTGCTCCGTGAAGCCGCCAAAAAAGCCAAAGTCTACAAGAAAGAGGGCAGCAGCACAGACCCCTACATCACGCAGGTTTCTGACTC
The DNA here is from genome assembly GCA_937893155.1 of uncultured Treponema sp. Lineage (GTDB taxonomy): Bacteria > Spirochaetota > Spirochaetia > Treponematales > Treponemataceae > Treponema_D. The sequence goes on from CALBGU010000046.1 coordinate 2,008, forward strand.
GATTTCAGGCGACACGCAGGCTGTCAAAGTCGGCTCTGTCATGGAGCTTCTCGGCTCTCGCTTGAAGTTCGACAAGAAGGACACGGAGCAGGGCGTTTTCGTGAAAGCGAGCGACGGCAAGGAATACCGCTGCGTTCCTGTCGGCGACCCCAAGCCCGCGAAAGTCATGGTCATGCTTGGCGCGGACGTTCCAGAGGGCGAGTTCACGGTCGAGGTGCGAACAAAGCTGACGAGCAACAAAGGCATTGGAAAAACGCTTAAAATAGGCTCGTTTGACAAAGTTCTTACAGTCATAAAAGCATAAAAAACATCACCATTATAATGTGCCACACCCGCACCATTATGCTGTGCCAGTGTAGCACATTATGCTGTGCCGAATCAGCACATTATAATGGTACGACACTGCACCATTATAATGTACAATGTTGAAAAAAGGAGATTTTGATGAATATTCAGACGGCAATAATTGTTATATTGCTTTTGGTTGTGGTATGTTTAATTTCAGAGAAAAAAGGAATAACTCTTGATAGCATAAAAACAAAGTTTGCTGACTGGAAAAAGAAAAACAAAGAGTCTAGCGAAAAATGGAATCACGATTTTGCACAACGTCAGCAGGAGAAAGAGCAGAAACGCAAAGAGTATGAAGAGCGGTATGAGAAACAAAAACAGGCTTGGGAAGCTGAAAAACAAGAAGCCGCTTTAAAAAAGGGCGGAGGCAGTTGCCTAGGCTGTTTCGGAACACTTTTGGTTTTGGTGTTGCTCGGTGTTTGTGGCTACGGTGTTTATCTCAAGAAAGCTCTGTTCGATTACAACGGCGAATATGCACAAAACCGTATTGTATACGCAGGCGATGAATACGGATTTTGTGCGCTCACGACGTTCTATCCGACTAATCGCATTGAAAAAGCAAAGGGGTTTGCTGTAACAAATATGACTTTTTCTGAAGCGTTGAATTTTATCGATTCTTATGGCAAAAAGCATTATTATAGGTCTTTGAAGCAGTTTGCAGACGAAAAATATTTGCTTGATGATTACAAGGCTCAAGACATCATTCTTTTTAGCAGTCGTAAGGCTTTTGAAATCGGAAAGTATGGTCATTATTTTGTAATAGACAAAAATGAGGTGTCGGAACTGTTGGATAAAA
>CALBGU010000047.1 GCA_937893155.1 uncultured Treponema sp.
TCTGCAAGGTAAAGCAATTTTATGAGCTTTGTATAATTTATAGAAGCAGCGTTTTTAGAGAGAATATAAGCGACTATTTGAATGAGTTTATCAATATTCATAGCTTACCTCCATACGATAAAAAAACAGCCATAACAAAAGAAAATTGCTATGACTGAATATTTTGTCTTTTAGGAATAGTATATAGATTTTTTTCGCAAACTGTCAACAGGCGTTTCATTCAATCTTGAATTCAGAAATCCACAATTTCGGGTTGAAAATTATTTGATACCGCTAAAAATGCCATTTCCTATAGTTGTAGAGATTTACAATGACAAACAAAGAAATATACAAGGCATTGCAAGATTTTCTTGATGAAACCGAACGCACAGGCGAACGATACTGCGGCGTGTGAAATAAAAAAATGTGGATAACTTGTGAATATCTAATTGACAAATCCACACTCATACAGTACACTTTTAAAAATGAGATGTCGCTCTTTTTTTTGAGCGACTTCTTTTTATATTTTGAGGAGTTTTTCGGTATGACAGGTTTTCACGCAAATTCGATAGCTGAATGTGAAAGATTCCTGACTGAAAAAACGTACATAATAAGCTCTGAAAATGATACCGATTATTTAGGAAGAGGTATGTATTTTTGGGAGCATAAAAGCAGTGCTGAATGGTGGCAAAAGAAAAAGAAAGATGTTTCTAATTCAATGATTGTAAGTGCAGAACTTTCATTGAAAAATGCGCTGGATTTAACAGATGATGATATATGCGATAAAATGAATAAAATGATTGCATATATTGACAAATCAATCATCAGAAAAATAGGGCGCGAAAGAAATAGTAAATCTAAAGACGCAATGGGTGTGATTTTAGATTCTCTTTTTGAGGCTTTTTCTGCTCAAATGTCAAAGTTTGATATTGTAAAGGCTGTGAAACATTATGACGGCAAAAAAGAAGCTGATTTTTTGGCTTCCTCTCCTTTTACCACAAAATCCGTTTTAATTTTGTGTGCCAAAACAGCGGCTCCGATAGGTGCAAGGGAAAAGGTTTATGAATAAGAATGAACAGTTGGCAATTTTAGATTCTGTTTTCCAGCAAATGAAATCAATGTCAGAAGAGCAGTTATTTGATTATATGAAACAGAATTCTCAGACTTTCAACAATATGATTTCTGAAATTCAAAACAGAATTGATGTTTCTCAAAAAAATATCAGATTTGATATTGATAGTTCCAAACCTTTTATTTCTGCAGGTGATATATGGACAACAGAATATCAGACAGTGGCGTAACTTCAACATTTCAGTTTGTCAATTACAAGATTGATAAAATTGATTTTCAACTTGAGCCAATGACAAATAATATTGTTTGTCAAAAGCAAAATGTTGATGTAGAATTCGGTATTGCATTTTCTAATGCCTTAAAGTTTGAAGAAAGAGAAAATAAAACTTTTTACGTTTCCAGACTTCAGGCAAAAGTTGATTTATTCAATAATAAAGAAGTGCTGGCAAAAGGTATTTTCTCAATTTCGGGGATATTCTCAACAGAAAATGCTTTTAGTGAAGAAGTTGAGCAAAACCTGATTAAGAACCAAGCTCCTGCAATTCTTTTGCCGTATTTAAGAGCGGCTATTACAAATATTCTTGCTTCTTCGGGGTTTGATACTGTAATTTTACCTTTGGTGAATATACAGGCTGCTGCAAAAACAGCACATATTGAAATTGAGAGTATTTAATGCGCAAACAAGGGCTATTCAAAATCGAACAGCCCTTGTTTTTTATTTTACATACTGCAATATGCACTTCATATCCTGCATTTTTTTACCCCCCTAGATATAGGAAATGTGCGAGTTTCCTATACTTATGGGGGTTAAAAATGCTTGCACAGATAAAGAGATATGCTGATATTTTCAAAAACGCAATGGCTAATATGATAGCCAAGACTGATAAAATAACAGATTACAACGAAGGAAGTATTACTTTTGCTTATCTTGATACTGCTTCACGCATTGCAGAACGGCTTTATACGGCTATTAGACAAAAATTTAATGAGCTTTTGCAGCTTTTGCCGTATTCTCTTTTTGGTATGACAAAAAAGAACGGCACGGCGGCAAGCGGTACGGTTGTTTTTAAAAGAGAAAAGGCATTGAACGCAAAGACGGTTATTGCAAAAGGCGTGAGAGTGTCGGGCGGTGGCTATACGTTCGTTACAACAACAGCGGGAGAAATTGCAGCGGGAGAAACAGAAAGCGCGCCAATATCGGCAATTTGCGAAACACTGGGAAAAGTCGGGAATGTTAAAGCTGGAGAGATTACAAGCATAGAAAGTACAGTTCCTGCGGATATTATCGGCATTGAGAATAGAGCTGCTTTTACAGGCGGAGCTGATGAAGAAACAGATAGCGAGTTTCAAACACGTTTTCAAACAAGAGTAAACGGCTTTTCGGGTACTAATGAATATGCAATACGCTATAACGCTTTGAGTGTGGACACGGTGCGAAGCGTTACAACTGAAAATCATAAACCGCCATTGAAAAATATCTACAATATGAGCATTTATGTTGATGACGGTTCAGGAAGCGCAAGCGATGAAACATTGGAAAAAGTGCGGCTTGCAGTGGAAGGAGACGGCACTTCATCAAATCCCGGACACCTTGCGCCCGGCGTGAATGTGCGTATTATTGCGCCTACTGCTATCCCCGTCAATGTAAGTCTTAATGCTGTTGTTTTTGATTGCGACCTTGCGGAAGCAAAAGAAGAAATTGAAACAGCGATTACAGAATACGTTAATTCATTGCCTATTGCTGATGTTGTTATTGTTTCGGAGATTATCAAAAAGGTTATGTCGTTTTCGTATGTCAAAGATGTGCTGATGATTACTCCGACGCAAAATGTAGAGCCGTTGAACAATCAAATTGCAAGAATCGGAACGCTTAACGTTAATGTTATTGAAAGTAATGATTAAACAAAAGTGATTAAAAAGAAATCGGGGAGTTGTTTATAAATGGGAAGTATTAGCCTTTTAGCGTGGCGAAAAGCATATATGCTTGAATTCGTTGACAATGACGCAGTTGTAGACACATTCACTTTTGCTATTCCGCCAGAGAGTGAAGATTTTGTTTTTCCGCAAAGATTAAGTGAAACAAAGACTTTCGGCGGCAGTGTTTTTGACGATTACGGAAACGACACATACAGAATTACTCTTTCGGGAACAACGGTAAACGAAGATAAAAAACTGATTTATAAAGGCAAAAAAGCCCCGCAATATCTTACAGGCACTCAAGAAATATTTGAACTTCAAAAACTCATTAAAAAATGGAACGACGGCAAAAAGTCAACGGGCTTTTTTTCGGGCTGGGCGGTTGGATTCTTGAAAAACCTTGCAACAGAAGATGCCGCGACAAACCGAAAAGTCTATTTATATGATTTATCAAAAATGAGCCTTTTGCAAATTGCGGCAGGAACGGCAAGCCGTAACTATTGGCGCGTATTTATAAAAGAACTGAAAATTAAACGCGACAAAACAAACAAAATTGCGTATAAATACACGCTTGATATGCTTGCTGTTGAAGATTCTCAAAAGAAAGCGGGCGGGCTTTTTAGTGATTTTGCAAGCCAGATTGAAACACTCACAAAAGCTGTTGATACTGTAAACACTGTTTTGACAGCAACTCAACTTGTTACACAAGGCTTTAAGCAGACAAACGAAGCCATAGAGAAAATGAACAAGCGGCTTTTTAAGCAAGACGATAACGGGAGCTTTGATGTGCTTGCGGGTGCTGATACGGTATCGCGCATTCTTGGCGTAGACAGTGCGGCAATTTACAATGATGTCAAAAATGTGCAAGACGGCTTTTCTGCATTGAAAGAAGCAATAGAAGCAATGCAGGCAAATGATGATGAAGACCAGAAAAGTTCAAAAGTTGTAAGTGCGGAAAAATTCAGAGTGTACTTCAATTCAAACGGCGGTTCAAACGTTGAAAGCCAGCTTATTGCGTATTGCAAAAGTGCAACAAAACCAGATGACCCGATACGCGAGTATTACACTTTTGCAGGGTGGTATTCAGACAGTACACTTGAAACAGAGTATGATTTTAATTCTGAAATTACGGCTTCTATCGTTCTTTATGCAAAATGGATTCTTGCTGTTGCGGAGGTGAGATTTAATTCTTTAGGCGGTTCAAATGTGCCGATTCAGTATGTTAAAACAGGCGAGAAAGCAACAGAGCCAGCTAATCCAAAAAAAGACGGCTACACGTTCAATTATTGGTGTACAGATAGCACTTTGACAAATGAGTTTGATTTTAACGCTCCGATTAACAACAACATTGTGCTGTATGCAAAATGGGGTTTAATGTGCCTTGTAAAGTTTGTATCAAACGGTGGCTCAGACGTGGAAGAACAGACCGTTTCTATCGGTGGCAAGGTGATATATCCTATAACGCCGACAAAAGAAAATTATGAGTTTTCGGCTTGGTGTACTGATAGCGATTTGACAGAAGTCTTTGATTTCTCAACTTCTATACATCAAAATATCACGCTGTATGCTCGTTATACGCAAATATACAATGATGTCTATTTTGATTCTATGGGCGGCTCTAGCGTGGCAAGTCAAAAAGTCAAAATCGGCTCTAAAGCAACTATCCCTGAAGCCCCGAAAAAAGACGGCTACACGTTCAATTATTGGTGTACAGATAGTGCTTGCACAAATCAATTCAATTTCTTAACAACGCCGATAAATGCGCCTCTTACGCTTTATGCAAAGTGGTCAACGGCGTATTTTGACGTAACATTTAATTCTCTCGGCGGCTCTAGCGTTGATACTCAATCTGTGGCATACAATAAACTTGCAGTATTCCCGCCGATTCCAGAAAAAGAGAATTGCAGCTTTAAGAAATGGTGTACTGATGAAGAATGTACAACAGAGTTTGATTTTGCAACAAAAATTACAAGCGCACTCACTCTATATGCTGATTGGCTAGAAGCGTAATTGCCTATATATACGAGGAAATGTGAAAATGGCAGTAAACACAATAGGGGATTTTATCCGCCAAAATATGCAGACTTCTCTTAATCGCGACGGCGAAATTTTCCGTGCTTTGCTTGCAGACAAAGACAGTGAAGACGGCACGCTTGAAAAGATATTTCTTGATGTAAAAGCGGCTATTCAATCGTGGACAGAAAAGAAAAGTGCGTATGAACTAGAGGGAGAAGCACTTACACGGTTTTTTAATCTGTTTTCTGTTTTGAAAAAGCAACAGAATGAAAGCGAAGAAGCATATCTCAAAAAAAATCAACTCATTTTTCAAAGAGCTGATGAAAGTGTTTGGGGTACAACGTGGGAAATCTTACACACATTCAAGCGGTATTTTGGAATTGATACCGTGTGGCTTGTGAATAATTCCGTGTCTTTTGACGAAAATCTTTTAATCAATGGCAATTTTGAACGTGTGGGCGGTTGGACGCTCGAAGAGGGCGCGACATACAGTCAAGAAGCAAGGTTTGAGGAAAGTATAGGTGTGCTTTTGGCAGGTGGCGGGAAAATATCTCAAAGCGTTGATGTCGGTGCTGGCAAAACGTATTTTTTGCATTTCTTTCTGAATGGCAAACTCCGCGTAAAGATTACCGATAATAACTCTCGCTTTTGGAGTGCAAACAGCGGAGAGTTCGGGGCGTGGGAAAATGCAGAAACAACAAAAGAGTTTGCTAGTCTTAATGCGTGGGATAGTAGAAGTATCTTCTTTTTGACAGATGATACTGTAAGCCGCGTAACAATAGAGTTCATCGGCGTTGACGGTTTTGATACAAGCCTTGATTATGTCCTTTTACACGAAAAGACAATCGCAAGCACTTATTCGCTGATTGCAGTTTTTGAAGGTAAGTACACAGACCAAACGGCAATCCTTGCCCCATATAATGAAGACCCCGTAAAAGCGACAAATTACGACGCTATGGGCTATTTTGCAAAAGGCAAAGCCGATATGAACGCCGAGTATGAAAATACTGATTTTTTTGAAGATACAGCGATAAATGGAGATAATGAGCCTAGTCTTTTTGGAGGCAATGAAGACAGTGAAATCATTGAAGACGACTACGACGAAATGTCATACAACGATGAAAGCGTTCCGCTTGCTCCAGATAAAGAATACAGCGAAAGCATAGATTACGACGCTATGACTTATTTTGAAGATTCTTTTATTTATGGTGCAACAGGAAAAGACAGCAAAAAGATATATCAAAATCTTTTGAACATTCTCTCTCCTGCGGGAATTATCGGCAACCTTGAACTTCTTACACGAGAGGACTATTAACATTTAGGAAGCTGTCCTAGATGTTAAGGAATATTGCCTAAACATTCGGGAAGTTTTCCTAAACATTAAGGCACTCTCCCTAAACATTCGGGAAACAATCCTAAAGATGTAGGAAACAATCCTAGACATTCGGGGATATTGCCTAGAGTTTGCGGCACGTTCCCGAAAGCAAAAAGTAAAATAAAATCTAACACTTTCTAACAGGGGGTAAGCTATGGCAAAAGTTACGCATAAAAAACTTATGAGCGCAATTAAAGATTCAGGCGGCATTATTTCAGTTATAGCAGACCGCCTCGGAGTTGCAAGAAATACAGTTTATGACAATCTGGAAAAAGACGAAGAAGCAAAAGAGGCTTTACAAGCGGAGTGCGAAACGGTTTTAGATACTGCGGAAAATGTGATTTTGGAAGCAATCAAAGACGGGGATATACAGACGGCTAAATGGTATCTCGGCACAAAAGGCGGCAAGCGTGGATATAATCCAGCACTTGAATTGAGAGGCAGTCAGACAGAGCCGATAACGATTAACTTTATTGATAAAGAGAGTTCGTTTAATGAAAATCTGTCTTGACCTTGAAAAAGTTGTCGGTAAAAACTACGATGAATTTCTTTACAGTCGAAAACGCTATATAGTTTGCAAGGGCGGGCGCGGTAGCAAAAAGAGTTGTACAGCTGCGGTAAAAATCATCTACTTTATGATGAAGTATCAACGCTTTAAGCCTAATACGCTTGTAATACGCCGATTCTTTAACACTCACAAAAACTCTACACGCGCACAACTGATATGGGCTATTGATACTCTAGGCGTTCGGGATTTATGGCATATTCCAAAGGGAGAGCATACACTCACATACAAACCGACAGGTCAACAGATTTTATTTCGCGGTATGGACGACCCTCAATCCATTACTTCAATTACTGTAGAAAGCGGTCATTTGTGCTGGGTGTGGATTGAAGAGGCGTTTCAGATTACAAGCGAAGACGACTTTGACAAATTGGATATGTCAATTCGTGGAAGTTTGCCGAAAGAGTTGTTTCATCAATTCATTCTGACATTCAATCCGTGGAGCGAAAAACACTGGTTAAAACGTCGCTTTTTCGACAATCCCGATAATGACACGCTTGCGCTTACGACCAATTACACAATGA
>CALBGU010000048.1 GCA_937893155.1 uncultured Treponema sp.
GAGGGGGTGGCTCAGTCGGCGCAAAAACTCCCCTCTCCTGCTAGGATAGGGGCAGGGGGAGAGGTTAAAGGCAAGTTGCCGAACGAACTGTATGAAATCATTTCGGACGAGGAAAAGCGAAAGAAGCTCGTGATTTACATCAATCCGCCCTATGCGGAGGCAACAGCAAGTAACACAATCAATAGTGAAAAAAATCGACATAAAGCAGGTGTATCTGCAAATATGACCTATTCAAAATATCTTTCCAAATTAGGTCGAGGAATAAATGAAGTCTTTGCACAGTTCTTAGCTCGTATGTATTTTGAATTGCCTAATGTTTATATTGGACATTTTGCTACATTAAAGTTGTTGGTATCGCAGAATTTTACAGACTTTAGAAGTAACTTTTTGGCGAAGTTGGAAAATATGTTTCTTGTTCCTGCAAAAACTTTTGATAATGTGAAAGGAGAATTCCCTATCGGTTTCTTTATCTGGAATACACAACAGAAAGAAGTTTTTACAGAAATCGTTGCAGATGCTTACAATCATGATAATAGTTTCTTGTGCAGAAAAACTATTTTTCCTGTGAAAAAGAACGGAGTTATTCTTAATTGGATGGCGAACTATTATGACAAGACAGGGGAACGTCTTGCTTATATGGTGAGAGGCGCTTCTGATTTTCAGAATAATCAAATAGTTTTCATAACTCTAAATCCATCAAAAGCGGTTTTGGATTATTCAAGAACTCATGATATTACAGCAAATAACTTAATTCAAAGTTGTATATTCTTTACTGCACGTCATATTTTTGAGCACACATGGTTGAACAATCAAGACCAGTTTTTATATCCAAATGATAATTGGGTAAATGATAAAGAATTTCAGCTTGATTGTTTGGTTTATACATTGTTTCACGGAAAAAATAATGTTCAATCTGAATACGGTATCAATCATTGGATTCCGTTCACGGAGGCAGAAGTCGGCTCGAAGAAAGCGTTTGCGTCGGACTTTATGGCGAAGTTCCTGCGGGATTTTATGGTAGGCAAGATTGACATCAACCCTAACCTCACCCCCCACCCCCCTCTCCTAGAAGGCGAGAGGGCGGCTGGAGTTCACCCCTCTCTTGCTAGGAGAGCGGCAGGGAAAATGTCTCGCGAAGCCGCCGCGGTATTTGAGGCAGGAAAAGAACTGTGGAGCTATTATTTTACAAAGCGGAATATCAACATAAACGCAAGTTTTTACGATATTCGCCGCTATTTTCAGGGCGAAAAAAATGGGCGAATGAACAGCAAGAGCGAAAACGACGAACATTACAACGAGCTTTTGAAAACCTTGCGCGATAATCAAAAAAATCTCGCCGCAAAGATTGCCGAAAAAGTCTACGCATACGGCTTTTTGCGCCAATAACTTCACAAAAAAAGACCCGCTAGAGTTTTTCAGCAGGTCTTTTTTGATAATCTGTAATATCTAATTAACTTTTGAAACAGCAACGTGATACAATTTTTCTATGATGGCGGAAAAATCATAATCACAAATGCTTTTGTAAAAAAGAGCCAAAAACTAAAGAAGCAAGATAAAGATTGTGCTATTTCAGCTCGTGCAGATTATCTAGATAGAGTAAAGGAGGGAACTTATTATGAATGAAGCAAAAAGCACATTTGAAAGAATGATGGAAAACAGAGAGTGGAAAGAAGGATTTGAAAAATCCTATGATGAATTTCTTATATCTGAGTTTATGTGCGAGCAAATGAAAAATGCAGATTTGAGTGTGCGTGAACTTGCCGCAAGAGCAGGAGTTTCACCAACTACAATCCAAAATCTAAGAACAGGCAAAGCCGAAAATGTGAAGGTCAAAACTCTTTTTTCAGTCCTTCGAGAACTAGGCTATAAACTTCAACCAGTCGCCGCTTCTTTGTAGTTTTTGCAAGAACAAAAAATCCCCGCCGATTTCTCAAGCAGGGATTTATATCGTTACTACATAAATAACCGATTTACACGGCTAAATCAATACATTCCGCCCATGTCTGGAGAAGGAGCGGCAGGAGCTTTTGGCTCTGGAATATCGGTGATTGCGCACTCTGTTGTAAGGAGCATTCCCGCAACACTTGCCGCATTCTGCAACGCCGAGCGCGTAACCTTCGCAGGGTCGATAACGCCCGCGCTCATCATATCTACCCACTCGCCTGTGTAAGCGTTGTAACCAGTGCCAGCCTTTTCGTTCTTTGCTCTCTCTGCCACCACTGCACCGTCTACGCCTGCATTGTCTGCAATCTGGCGAATCGGCTCTTCGAGCGCACGGCGAACAATCTTGAAACCGACTTTCTCGTCGTCCGAAAGGTCTTTTGCTGCGTCCTCTGTGAGTGCCTTTGAAGCCTCGATAAGAGCAATTCCGCCGCCAGGAACGATTCCCTCTTCCAAAGCTGCGCGAGTAGCCGCGAGAGTGTCTTCCACGCGGAACTTCTTCTCTTTCATCTCTGTTTCTGTGATTGCACCGATGTTGATTACAGCCACTCCGCCAGAGAGCTTTGCCAAGCGTTCCTTGAGCTTCTCTTTGTCGTAGTCAGACGTTGATTTCTCAATCTGTCCCTTGATTTCAGCCACACGAGCCGCGATGTTGTCTTTTGCACCTGCTCCGTCAACGATGACAGTGTTGTCTTTGTCGATTTTCACGCTCTTTGCGCGTCCGAGCTGCTCGATTTCTGTTGACTCGAGTTTGAGTCCGAGCTCTTCAGAAATAACCGTGCCGCCTGTGAGGATTGCGATGTCCTGAAGCATTTCCTTTCTTCTGTCGCCGAATCCTGGAGCTTTCACTGCAACGCACTTCAATGTGCCGCGGATTGAGTTCAACACCAATGTAGCCAACGCCTCGCCGTCCATATCCTCGCAGATAATCACGAGCGGGCGACCTGTCTGTGCGACTTTCTCGAGCAGAGGGAGAAGGTCTTTCATTGTGCTGATTTTCTTGTCGTGAATGAGGATATATGGGTCGTCATAAGCGCACTCCATTCTCTCGCGGTCAGTTACGAAATATGAAGAAACATAGCCGCGGTCGAACTGCATACCTTCCACAGTCTTGACCGTTGTGTCCATATTCTTTGACTCTTCAACCGTGATAACGCCGTCTTTTCCGACTTTCTCGATAGCCTCTGCCAAAATCTTTCCGATTTCTGGGTCGTTGTTTGCAGAGATTGTCGCAACGTGTGTGATGTCTTCCTGTCCTTTAACAGGCTGGCTGTTCTTCTTGATTGCCTCAACTGCAACCGCAACCGCCTTGTCGATTCCGCGCTTGAGTTCAATCGGTGTCATTCCAGCCGCGACGCTCTTCAAGCCCTCTTTTACGATTGAGTAAGCAAGAACGGTTGCTGTTGTTGTTCCGTCGCCTGCAACATCGTTTGTCTTTGAAGCGACTTCGCGAACGAGCTGTGCGCCCATATTCTCGAACGGGTCTTTGAGCTCCACTTCTTTTGCCACGCTAACGCCGTCTTTTGTGATGGTCGGTGCGCCGAATTTTTTGTCGAGCATAACCAAGCGTCCGCATGGTCCCAAAGTAACTTTTACCGCCTGAGCAATCTGCTCAACACCACTCAAGAGCTTCTTGCGAGCTTCTTCATTAAACATCAACTGTTTAGCCATTTATTTACTCCTAGAATGTCGGCGGCAAACACCGCGCGAACAATTTTTCTTTCTACATCTTCTAAGATAAAAAAAAAAAACGGCAACGGCAAATTTTTTTTTGCCTTTTTTGCCGTTTTCTTATCACATTTTTTTCGCATTTACTGCAAGCGAGCCGAGCGCATCTTCCAAGCCCGAAGCCACGCGGTCGCTCTTAACAAAAAGATTTTCTCCCGCGCCAAAAAACAAACTGCTGCAGCAAAAAGATTGCTGTATCAAGTAACGGCAATGACAAAAGGGGGCAAATCAGCAAAACTTTTGTAACACGTCCAGATGTTGAGAAAAAAAATTTTTGAAAAAAAGGCGAAAAAGAATGTCAAAAATAAAAAATCGCTCCCTATGTATGTATATATCTTATGCAAGAGGTTTTTATGCACATTTATAGTTTTTCGCCGTTCGGGTACGAAGGCGCATTGGTTTCGGTGGAAGTCGATTTACGAAAGGGGATTCCCGCGGTCGATATGGTGGGGCTTGCGGACGGCGCTGTAAAAGAAAGCCGCGAAAGAATCCGCTCGGCAATCCGCAATTCAGGCTTGGAATTCCCGATGGAGCGCGTTTTAATCAGCTTGTCGCCCGCAGATTTGAAAAAAGAAGGCGCGGGTTTCGATTTAGCGATTGCGCTTGCCGTGCTCGACGCAAAATTTCGCTTGGAGCGCGGAGAATTGCCGCTCGACACCGAAGAGGAAAAAATCCTCGTCATCGGCGAACTGGATTTGAGCGGGAACGTGCGGAATGTGCGCGGAATTCAGGCGGCGATTTCCACGGCGGCGGCAGGCGGCATTACGCGGTGCATTGTGCCGGCAGGAAATGCGGGCGAGGCGCGCAAAGTGAAAGGCTCGTCGGTGTTTTCGGCGGCAACGTTGCTCGACGCGGTGAATGCGCTCCAAACGGGACAAGGCTTTGAAGAGGGCGCGGCAGAAGAAGAAAAGTTCGGCGACGGATTTTCGGAAATTGACGGCGTGGTGTTTCCTGACGCGGAAACGGACGGCGATATTTCTGCGGTGCGCGGACAGCCGCGGCTCATTCGCGCGCTTCAGATTGCGGCGGCGGGTGCGCACAATGTGCTTGCTTACGGCACGCCCGGGTGCGGCAAAACGCTTGCGCTCCAGAGATTTGCGTCGCTCGTGCCCGTGCTCACCGAGGAGGAAAGCCAAATCGTTACGCGCATTCATTCGCTTGCAGGTCTGCTCCCGTCCGGCGCGGCTTCCGTGCGAATTGCGCCGTTTAGAATGCCGCATCAAACGGCAAGCATCGAAGGCATTTGCGGAGGCGGTCCACGATGTTCGCCCGGCGAGATTTCGCTTGCACACGGCGGCGCGCTGTTTTTGGACGAAGCCTCACAGTTCAAATCATCGGTGCTGCAAATGCTCCGCGTGCCGCTCGAAAGCGGGTGCATTACGCTCTCTCGTGCGGGACGCTCCACGGTGTATCCCGCGCGTTTCCAGCTTTTGATTGCCACAAACCCGTGCCCGTGCGGAAATCTCGGTTCAGAAGACAAACTGTGCCTGTGCAGTGCCCATTCGATAGAACAATTTTGGAAAAAATTTTCCGCCCCATTGCTCGACCGCATTGACCTGCGCGTTCACGTGGATTTACCCGATATGAGCGCAGAAAATCCCGTGCTGAACGACCTTCGCCGCGAGATTGCCCGCGCAGTTTTGGCTCAGCGCAAACGGCAGGGCAAGCGCAACGCACTGCTTTCGCCGCAAGAAGTGCTGCAATTTTGCTCGGCAGAATCAGGAATGATGGAAGAAAGCGCAAAAAAACTCATTGATGACGCACAGGAACGCTTCGGAATGAGCCAGCGCGCCGCAAACGGCTGTGTAAAACTCGCGCGAACGATTGCCGATATGGACGGAAAAGAAATCATCGCGGAAAAACACGCCGCCGAAGCAATCAGCTATCGCAAAACCGAAGTCGGTTTGGGTGGAATCAGCGAAATGCTGTAAGCACAAAAAAAGGCTCTGCACTTTGCAGAACCTTTCATAAAAGATTGCCGGAAGAGAGACTTGAACTCTCACACTATTGCTAGCAAAGGATTTTGAGTCCTTCGTGTCTACCATTCCACCATTCCGGCGTTGCGATTAGAACTATAACAGATTGCGTTTTTTTATGCAATAGCTTATTGAAAAAAAATGCAATTTTTTTTGACTAAGGAAATGAAAATCCGTTATACTTTGCACATATGAACCAAATGCTCTCTCAATTTGCCCAAGATTTTTTAAACGGTGGAACAAAACCAATGCCAAAAGAAATTTTTGGGACAACAAAAAAAGAATCAGTGAAAAAAGAAAAAAAATCCGAACCTGCAAAATTAGAAATCGAAACGGAGCAAACGCCGGAAGAAATCTTAAAAAATGTGTTTGGATACGATTCTTTTAGGCTTTTACAGAAAAAAATTATCGACAACGTGCTTTCTGGGCGCGACACCATCGCCATTATGCCGACGGGCGGCGGAAAATCAATCTGCTACCAAGTGCCTGCGTTGCTTTTTAAGGGCATAACCCTCGTGATTTCTCCGCTCATTGCGCTTATGCAAGACCAAGTGAGTGCGCTCAAGTCGGCGGGGGTGGAGGCAGTTTTTCTCAACAGCACGCTGACGACAGAGCAATACAAAGCCGCGCTTTCAAGCATTTTTAGCAGAAAAGCAAAGCTGGTGTATCTTTCGCCAGAGGGGCTAAACTCCAAAAACAAACTCGACCTTTTTTCGAACAGCGACATCAATATTTCGTGCATCACGATTGACGAAGCGCATTGCGTCTCGGAATGGGGGCACGATTTCCGCCCGGATTATCTCGAAATTGCGAACATCAGAAGGCGCTTTCCAAACGCGGTCTGTCTTGCGCTCACGGCAACGGCAACCAAAACGGTTCGTGCGGACATCGCAAAAAATCTCGGTATGAAAAATCCCGAAGAGATGGTTTCCAGTTTCAACCGAGAAAATATTTATCTTGAGGTGCGCCCAAAACGCGATTATTTTTCGCAAATCACCGCATTTTTGAACCAGCACAAAGATGAATCGGGCATTATTTATTGTATGTCGCGAAAATTGGTTGATGACCTTGCAGAGCGGCTTTCAGAGAAAGGTTTCAGCGCGGTGAATTACCACGCGGGGCTATCTGATACGGAGCGCTCAAAACACCAAGAAGCGTTTTTGCGCGACAAAAAGCAGATTATGGTGGCAACCGTGGCATTCGGAATGGGCATCAACAAGCCGAATGTGCGTTTTGTGATTCACTGCGATTTGCCGAAATCTATCGAGCAGTATTATCAGGAAATCGGTCGGGCGGGACGTGATGGGCTTCCGTCTCACGCAATTTTGCTGTATTCGGCGGCGGACATTCGCAAAATCCGATACTTTTTTGAAGAACTTGAGCCAAACGAAAAAAAACGCGCGGAAAAGCTTTTGCAAGGAATGGTTCACTACGCCGAAAGCCGTTCCTGCCGCCGAAGTCAGATTTTACGATATTTTGGCGAAGATTTTGCGTGCGAGAAAAAATCCGACGGCTCGTGCTGCGATATTTGCGACGCAGGAGACGCGCTGATGACCGATGTTACCATTCCTGCGCAAAAATTTTTGTCCTGCGTGATTCGCACAAAGCAACGATTCGGCGCGGGATACGTTACCGATGTGCTTTTGGGCTCAAAGGCGCAGCGCATTTTGGACAACGCACATAACCAGCTTTCCACATACGGCATCGGCAAGGGAATTAGCAGAACTTCGTGGCTGGAACTCGCAAACGTTCTTGTGGACGAAGGTTATTTGATAAAATCGGGCGAATACAACGTGCTTTTGATTAGCAAAAAAGCGCACGACGCGCTTGTTACGAAATCAAAAATTGAACTTCCTCTTTTTTTGGAGGAAGAAAAAGAAGCAAAAATGCTCGATACATCGCTTGAAATTTCGCCGCTGAACCGCTTGAAAAAACGCGGAGAAAAAGCAAAAAAAATCGTGGCAACCACATTTGACCAAAACGATGAACGCGCGGTTCGGATTGCCAGCGACTTAAAAGAATGGCGCAAAAAAGTTGCCGAAGAAGAAAATATTCCGCCATACATCATTTTTAACGACAAAACGATTGCGGACATCGCGGCAAAAAAGCCCCGCACCCACGACGCGCTCTTGGACGTGTTCGGGCTTGGAAAAGCAAAATCCGAGCGGTACGGCAGCGCAATCATTCGCATTGTGGTAGGCGACGATTAGCAGAATTGTTCAAAACAGCAAAAATAAGACCTCCTTCCCAAAGAAAGAGGTCTGTCAATCAAAAAGCATACAGTGTTAAGATTTTCTGTTTTAAGCAGTAAGAATCTTGATAACTTCTGCTTTATCCTGTGTATTAAGGATTTGCTGTCGCTTTTCTGCGCTTTTGAACAAAAGGCTCACTTCTGCAAGGAACTGCAAGTGCGGACCTGTTTTGTTCACAGGAGACAGTGTCATAATAAAAATACGGCACGGCTCTTGGTCAAGAGAATCAAAGTCGACAGGGTTATCAGAAATACCGATACACGCCACGAGGTCAGAAACGGTGTCTGTTTTTCCGTGAGGAATTGCGATTCCGTGCTTCATACCCGTAGACATATTGCGCTCGCGCTCTAATACACATTCGCGAGCAGCAGCCTTGTCTGTAACTTTGCCAGCTTTAATAAGGATTTCCAACATCTCATCTATGATTTCTTCTTTAGATGTTCCCTTGAGATGCAAATCTACTGTTTCTGGTGTTAATACTGTTCGTAAGTCCATAGATAAATTGTATGTTTAGGCAAAACAAAAGTCAAGAAAAAAAATTACATCTAGCGTATTTTTAACGTTTTTTTGTGCATTTTTTCTCCTTTTTTTTCCAAAAATCTCTCTTATTTTTCCTAAAAACAGCTCCTTTTTTATCGCACCCCAGACCACGCAGGCAAAACACAAAGACCGCGTCCCCGAAAATTCTGCAAAATTTTGTGCGGAATGCAATCAAGAACGGCTTTGCGCGCCTTTGCGTCCACCGTTTGCGGACGAAGCGCATACAACAAAGAACACAACTGCTCGCCGTCAAGAGTGCTCGGGAGAAAAATCTGTTCTTCGCTTTGCATAAACGTCCAGATGATTTTTTTTCGGCTTCCGTCTCCGCCTGCAACCAGAATTGGTTTTCCGCCAAGCCAATACATCGCATTCCGTTCAGAAATCTGGGATTTCCGCTCGGCAGCAGTGCGCTTTTCGTAGTGCTCAATGGCTTGGGCAACATAATCGGGGGAAATCGACGGAGAGGGCATTTTGAACGGGAAGAAATGCCGCACATTCTCGTCGAGCCGATTGCCGTGCATCCACGAATCGATAGCGGCGTTTAATCCCTGCTCATAGCGCGCGCTTTTTTCTTCGCCCTCAAAATGCAGCCCGTTTTGCGCAAAAATGCCTGCGTCGCTCGGGATAATCGGCTTGAGACGCGGATATTTTCCCTCCTGCCATTCCTTGTAAATGCGACTGTGGCGGGTGAGCACAAATTTGTGATAAAACGCGCTGTCGATAAGACCGAGCGCAAAAAACTGGCGCAGCGTTTCCAGCGAATCAATGAGCATTTCGGGCGTTTCTTCCCAGTAGCCGTAAATCATATACGAGTGCACCAAAATCCCCGCTTCTTTAAACGCCGCGCAGGAACCGACGATAGAATCGATGTCCGTGCCCTTGTGAATGTCGTCCAGCCCGCCGCCCGTCGCGATTTCTATGCCGCCAGACACGCCGATAACGCCGCCCGCCGCAATAAAATCCGAAAGGTCTCTGGTAAACGTCTTCTCAAAACGCACGTTCCCCCAGCACGAAAGTGGCGTGCCGCACCGCGCATTTTCTGCCGCGAAAGACGCAAGGGCAACCGGCGGACAGGCTTCGTCCACAAAATGCACCCCGCGCACGCCGTTTTTTTGCGATTGCGCATACAGCGCGGCGAAGAGATTTTTTGCGTCGGTCATTCGGTACGCGCAAACATAATCAAGCGTAACATCGCAGAACGCACATTTGTGCCAATAACAACCGTGCGCCAAATACGCCTTGAGCCACGCGCCGTCGCTCCAAAGACGGTGCATAGCGTTTGCGTCGTCCACCAAGCGCGGATAGCGAGAAAAATCGATGTCGGAATAATCGGGCACAATGCGCGTGGTCTGCTCTTCCTCGAATTGCTTTGCCTCCGCATTATCGCACGGCTCGACCACCGTAACCGCATCGCCGTTCTTTTGGAACAATCGCATTTTGTACAGCGGCGGCTCTTGGTGAAACAGCGCAAAATAAGAGCCATAGCCGCGGTCAAAGCTCATCGCGTCAAAATACGTTGCGAGCGCCGCGTCGGTAGCCCCGCGCAGTTCCGTGTTCACAAAACCGCCGCCGAGCACCACAAAAACATTCTCGCCGTATTTCTCTTTGAAATATTTTCCCGTGTAGAGCGCCGCCGTGAACGTCCCGGGGAATGCCGCCGAAATGCACACCAGCGTTTTTCCGTGGATTTCCACGCCGTCAAGAATCGGGCGATAGAACGCATTGAGCACGGGAGAATCAACCGCCTTTTCGATGCGGGAAAAATGGCTTTCGTTTATCGTCAGCGATTCTGCGTAGCGAATGAGCGCAAAATTGTCGTCGAACGCCGCCGCGATATAATCCGCGAGGTCAGCCAGCGCAAACGAAGCCAAAGCACGCGCATCGTCGCTCGTCGGCTCACGCTCCAGCGAATCAAGGAACTGCTGCATACGAAATCCCCGCGGTGCATACGGCGAAAAAATAAATCTGTGGCACAATTCCCGCCCCGACACCGCCGTGCCGCCCCCCGCGCCCGAATTGAGAATCGAGCGAATATCGTCAATCCAATCAATCCACGCATCTTTTTGACTGATGTATCGCCTCAGATTAAACGCCGTCGCCTCGTCCCCCGCTTTTTCGGAGAATGCGGCTTTTTTGAGCGCCGCATTCTCCGACAGCGCAAACAGCGTCATCAGCCCCGAGCGCGAAAACAGCGACAAAAACAATTCAAGCGACAAATCGAGCCACTGCGTTTTTAGCCCTTGCCCCCGAAAAAATGCCGACAAATACGCACCCGCAGGATACGGCGAATTGAGCTGCACCAGCGGCGGCTGAAGAATCTTCACCTCATCAAAATCGTTTTTCATTTCCATTTCCCCCCTCTCAAAAGCCCGTGACAAAAGAGATTCCCGTGTCAAACACGGGAATAACAAAAAGGAGTTCACTGCAATGTCAAAAAAGTAAGCATTCCGTAACGCAACTCTTTTCGATGTGAACTATTTCATCAGCGCAGCATATTTTTCGGCAAGACGCTTGGATTTCACTGCCGCAAGTCCGCAGTAATTTTCGGGTTTCTCAAAGAACGCGGCAGGATTTTCCACGCCGAGTTTTTCGAGTTGTGCGGTAATCTTTTGGAACGCGTCTTCGTGCGTCTTGAGCACTTCAAAGAAGGTCTTGCCGCTCTTTTCCGCTTCCAAAGTGATTTTGCGGATAACCTCGTGCCCGTCAGACACGCCCGCTTCGCCGAGCAAAATATAGGCAGGCTCTGCAAGAACGCCGCCCTTGACCTTGCCGCCCGCGCCTGAAAGGTTCTTCGCCATATTTTCGCGGTCTGCCTGCAAGCCCGAGACGACCTTTTTCATTCGAGAGACCGCCATAGTAAAGCCCGTAACGTAGTCGGCGATGAAACGCTGGCTTGCGCTGTTGGTGAGGTCGCGCTGGTGCTCGCTGATTTGGTCCATATAGAACGTGAGAACGCGCGGCGCAAATGCTTTCCAGAGCGACTTAACGTGCTCGCTGTTCCACGGGTTTCGTTTTTGCGGCATAGTGGAAGAACCGACCTGTGTGGAAGAGAAATACTCGAAGACTTCACCGATTTCGCTGCGCTGCAAATTGCGCAGGTCGTCGGCAAGGTTTGCGATAATGCCGAACGCAACGTTAAGCTCCAAGAGCAAGCGCAACAAATACTCAGGCTCAACCAGCTGGTTTGAATACTCGGACGGTTTCAAGCCCACAAACGCCAAATAGCGCTTCTCCAAATCTTCAGGGTCGCGCACAATCATCGACGGACCATTGTACGAACCGACTGGACCGGCGAGTTTGCCGCGGAGGTCTTTGGAAAGCTCTTCGATTTTCAGGATTGATTTTCCGAGTCGGGAAACAAACTCCGCGATTGACCAGCCGAACGTAATCGGAACGGCGTGCTGTCCGTGCGTGCGCCCCACCTGCGGCGTGGCACACTCGCGCTCGGCAATGGCGCACAAAGATTTCTCCAGCTCCTTCAATTCGGGAAGAACCACGTTCTGCACTGCATCTCTCATACGCATACTCAACGCGGTATCCAGAATGTCCACGCTTGTCGCACCCAAATGCACAAGCGGCGCGACGTCGGCACTCACTTTTTTCTTCATCACGTTGACGAGCGCACGAATATTGTGCTGAGTTTTTTCCTCTTCTTGATACACTTCGTTCGGGTCGATATGCTCCGCCGCGTCGTCAAGCGCCTTTGCAATCTCGTCGCTCAACGTCCCGCGCACGGATAAATGCGCCTTTACGAGTGCAGCCTCGCATTTCGCACAAGAGCGAACCGAGGCTGCTTCAGAAATATACTTAGAAAGTCCGTCAAAAACCGCTTTTTCCGAAAGTGAATAGCGGTGGTCAAGAGAAGAAATGTTCTCGAAAATATTACGTGTTTCCATAAGCGCATTATCTCTTAAAACTGCGAAAAACTCAATATGCCGACGCTCAGAAAATGGGTGCGTTCGCTGTGAATCGCATTTTTTTTGATAGCAAAAATATTAGAAATAGTGTAGGATATGCGCGGGAAAACACTATGATTGAAATCGAAGAAGAAAATTCACGAAAAGCACGCGCATTGCTCATTGCGCCGCCCGCAAAAAAAGGCTCGGACGGCATTCCGCGCGAATTGCAGGGGCTGGTTAAAACGCTCGGTATGGAAATCGCAGATACGCTCGTGCTTCCGCGCCTTGAAGTCACGCCGTCTTATGGGCTAGGCACGGGAAAAGCGAGCGAAATTGCCGCACACGCAAAAAATCTTGATGCCGATTGCATCATTTTTGATTTTGAAATAGACCCCACCAAACAGCGCAACTGGGAAAAACTCTCAGGCGTTCCGTGTTTTGACCGCCAAGAAGTGATTTTGCGCATTTTTGATTCCCGCGCGCGCACCAAAGAAGCGAGTTTGCAGGTGGAACTTGCCAAATTGCAGTATTCTCTGCCGCGGCTGGCACATTCCTACGGCGATATGGCACGCCAAAGAGGCGGAAGCTACGGCGCGAAAGGCTCGGGCGAAACTCAACTGGAGCTGGACAGACGACAGGTTGAAACCAAAATCGACCAAGTAAAACGCGACTTGGCAAAAGTCGTTCGCGAGCGAGAAACGCAGAGAAAGCGCAGAGACCGCCTTGCAGAGCCGTCCTGCGCCCTCGTGGGATACACCAACGCAGGAAAATCGAGTCTGCTCAACGCGCTCACCGACGCGGGCGTTTTGGCGGAAGACAAGCTCTTTGCCACGCTTGACCCGACCACGCGGAAACTGCCGGTGAAAAACGGGCGCGATATTCTCATCACCGACACGGTCGGCTTTATCTCCAATCTTCCGCACAATCTCGTCAATGCGTTCAAATCCACGCTCGAAGAGGCTATCCACGCGGATTTACTGCTGCTCGTCATCGATGCAAGCGATGAAAACGCCGAAATGCAATACGACACCGTGCTGCACGTTTTGGACGAAATCGGCGCGGGCGCAAACGAAAAACTCGTGATTTTGAACAAGATGGACAAAGTGTCTGCCGACGATTCGCTGTTTTTGCGCCTTGACCAAAAGTTCCCGTCAGCCGTCAAAATCAGCACAAAAAACGCGGAAACGCTCACACCGCTCATCGAAACATTGGTCGAGCGACTTTCTAGCGGCGTGGAAGAATACATCGTGCCGATGAGCGAGCAGGGCTTGATTTCGCTGGTGCGCCAAAGCGGATTTATCATTGAAGAAAACTGGCTTGAGGACGGCGTTCACCTCAAAGCACGCATCAGCAGAGGTTCAAACAGCGGACAAAAAGCGATTGCGCTGCTTTCAAAATACAAAAAAACGGGAGATACGCAATGAAAAAGTTTTGGGATTCACATTATATGGACACCGATTTTGAAGACACGCCTTCTCGCTCGGCTTCCCCCGTTTCCCCCAAAAAACACAGCGGGGTTGTTCCTCAGATTTTGGCTCTCATCGCCGTTTGTATCGTTCTTGCCCTCATTTTCGGCACGGCGGCGGCGTTCGCCACCAAAAAGGCGCAGTTCGCCGCTGGACTTCGCCGCGCAGACCCCAAGCCCACCGCAACGGCAAACGCAAAAAATGCGTCGTATATGGATTTGGGGCGGCTTCGCTTGCAGACCGCAGATGAAAACGTGGTGCTCATTCTTGAGCCGTGGTTTCCGTATCAGCAAAACGACACCGATTTTATAGAAGAAATCTCGTCAAAAAAGCGCGCCATCAAAATCGCAATCACGTCATATTTTCGCACACACACCAAACAGCAACTCCTCAGTGCAGGCGAAAACACCGTAAAATCGGACTTGCTCGGCGAAATCAACGGAATGCTCATTTCGGGAAAATTCAGCGCGATTTATTTTAGCGAATATCTCTTTTTGAATTAGTTTCCGCGCGTGTATTTTTTCTTCCGCGTTTTCCAAAAGCCTAACTTTTTAAAAAGTGGCTTTCGGCGTTTTCCAAAAGCCCAACTTTTTAAAAAATGGCTTTCCGCGTTTTCCAAAAGCTCAACTTTTAAAAAAATGACTTTCGGCGTTTTCCAAAAGCCTAACTTTAAAAAAAATGGCTTTCCGCGTTTTCCAAAAGTCCCACTTTTAAAAAAATGGCTTTCCGCTCGTGAGAAATAGGCTTTTTTCTCCTGTCATTATTCTTCTCAAATCTAGCAAGGGGCTTAAGCCCCTTGTTTCAAAAACAGCGGAAAAAAGATTGCCATATCTACAAAAAAATTCCCGTGTCAAGCACGGGAATAAGAGGAGCGCACAAAATGCGGGGGTTAGCTCAAGTTCAAAATGACGCGGGCGATGTTGAAATAGATAATCAGCGAAACCGCGTCCACGATGGTGGTGATGAGCGGAGCCGCCATCATCGCGGGGTCGATTTTGAGCTGTTTTGCCAGAATCGGCAGAATACAGCCGAGCGTTTTGGCAAGCATAACTGTGCAGCACATCGCAAGGCTCACTGTGAGCGCCACCGAAAGCGTGCTTCCGCGATACAAAAAGTAAATACGCAAAAAATTCACGCCGCCGAGGATAATTCCCACGATGAAACTCACGCGGATTTCTTTCCACAAAATTCTGAGCCAATCGCGCGGCTGCAGTTCACCGACCGTCATTCCGCGAATGATGAGCGTGCTCGCCTGACTGCCCGAATTGCCGCCCGTGTCGGTAAGCATCGGGATAAACGTAACCAGAATAGGAATCGCCACAAACGCCTGTTCGTAATGCCCCAAAATGCCGCCCGTGAGCATTCCGCTAATCATCAGCACCAAAAGCCACACGATTCGGTGCCCCGCAAGTTCCAGCACGCTCGTTTTGAGATACGGCTTTTCGCTCGGCTGCAACGCCGCCATTTTTTCGATGTCCTCGGTTGCCTCGTCTTCCATAACGTCAACCGCGTCGTCAACGGTAACGATTCCCACCAGCCGCCCCTCTGCGTCAACTACGGGAAGCGTGAGAAAATCGTATTTGTTGAACATTTTGGCAACGTGCTCTTTGTCGTCGGTCGTTTTTATGCTGATAACGTCTTTGTCCATAATCTCGCTTACATGCGTGTTGTCGTCGGCGAGAATGAGGTCTTTGAACGACACCAAGCCTTCAAGATGCCGCTGTAAATCGGTAACGTAGACGGTGTAAATCGTTTCCATATCGTTGGCGAGGCGCTTTATGCGGGCGATAGATTCGCGGACGGTCATTTCTTTTTTGAGGTCGATGAACTCCGCCGTCATAATCGAGCCAGCAGACGACTCAGGATAGCGCAAAAAGCGGTTGATGAGCTCGCGGGTTGACGGCGTAGCGCGCTGCAAAATACGCTTGACGATGTTCGCAGGCATTTCGCCCACGATGTCAACCATATCGTCCACCGCGATGTCTTCCACGATTGCCGAAAGCTGCTGGTCGTTCAATGAATCAATCAGGGATTCTTGGTTTTCGCTCGGGAGCGCGGCAAAAACGTCCGCCGCCACTTCTTTTCCAGCAAGGCTGAAAACCAGCATTTGCTGCGCCTCGGGCAAGGTTGAAATAAAATCCGCCGTATCAACTTCGTTCAAGTGAGTTAATTTTTCTCGAAGCTGAACATATTTTCTTTTTGAAGCAAGCTCCAAAAGTTCGTCTTTGTTGTAAGAATATTTCTGCATGATGAGTTTTTAAGACACGAAGAGCAAAAACAACGGGGAATATCCGCTCAGAAGAGATTCGGAGGAGGGTATTCGATGTTGGAACTCGCACTACTGTCCGGCATAGAAAACCTCCTGAAAAAAAGATAACGGCTCAAAAGAACCGCAAAACTTTTTGCATTATAGCGCAAAATGCGGTTGAGTGCAAGATTAAAGGACGGTATAATCTTTTTTATGACGGAAAAATCTTTTGGACAATCACACAAAACGCCGTTTTCACAACTCGAACGGCACTTAAAAACGCTCGCTCACATCACGCGAAATCCCGATAGCAAGACGGCAAAAGATGTGCTCGCTCTGCAACGCGGACTGACGGGAAACCGAGAACTTGCAGGAGAGGGCTATATGAACAAAACAAATCTGCTTGACGCGTACATTTCGTATTATTTTCCTGTGTCGTATCAGCAGATTTTCTACGCGCTGCAAAACGTGCGCCTGCCCAAGAGCAACACCGTGCGGATTTTGGATTTCGGAAGCGGTCCGGGGTCTGCGTCGGCGGCGGTCATTGATGCCGTGCGCGAAAAAAATCCGCAATGCGCCATTGATGTGGTGCTGCTGGATTTTAGCCAAAGCGCACTGAACGCGGCGAGCGCGTTTTTTCGCTCCGCATACAAAAATATCGCCGTCCGCACCGTCCGCGCTGATTTTGAGCGCGAAAGCATTTCCGCCGTGCTCAAAAAAGCCTCCATCGTCTGCGATTTTGACATCATCGTGAGCTGTCATCTTTTGAACGAACTCTGGCAATCCCAAACCGACCGCATATCCCGCCTGACCGCCTTGTGCACCGACGCATTTTCGCACGCGGCGCACGACGGACTGCTGATTTTGTGTGAACCCGCGCTTTTGAAAACGAGCCGCGCGCTTTTGAGCCTGCGCGATTCGCTTTGCGCCGAAGGATTGCCGCTGATTGCGCCGTGCCCGTCTGACGCGCCCTGCCCCGCACTGAGCGCAGGCGAAACGCACACCTGCCACGCCGATTACCCCTGCGCGCCGATTAAGCAACTCGCGTTTCTTGCCGAAAAAGCCCGTCTGGAGCGCACGAGCGTCAAAATGACGTACCTTGTGTTCAAAAAGGGGGAAAATCCGCCCCGCGAAATCAGCGAAAATCCGCGCTGCGTTTCGGGCAGAATCGTGTCGGAGGCAATGCTCAACAAAGCGGGGCGCGTGCGTTTTTTGGTCTGCACGGGAAGCCGCCGCGTCGCTATTTCTGCCAAAAAAGACGACCCGCACGCCGCAGAAATCGGCTTTTTCGCTCTCAAACGGCTCGATTTCGTGCAGTTTTCCTGCCTTGAAGAGCGCGGAGACGCATTCGGCATTGCAGACAAAACCACGCTGAAAAAAATGCCGCGGCGCACTGGTGAAATGAGCATTTTGAAACCAAAACGAGCCGTTACACCAGTGCAAAACCCGTTTTGAATCCAAATTTGGACAATACCGTTATGAAAACAGCAATTTTGAAATCAAATTTGTACTTTACAGTCATCATCTACGCATTTTGAAACCAAAATTGCGTTCTGCAGCCGTGAAATGAGCATTTTGAAACCAAAATTGCATTTTGCACAGCTGCGCAGATAATTTTGATTTCAAAACGAGCCGTTGCACTCCTGCGCAAAAAAAACGGCGAGAAAACGGCAGTGCGCACGGCTGTTTTTCCGCAATCTAAGCACAAAATATGCTCATTTTCGGTGAAAGGCTGTTAGAGCGTTTGAGAAGTAACGTAAATCGAAAGCGCGCTGACTACGATAGAAAGAACAGTCGTAACAGTCGGCGCATAGCGGTTCCAATTATAAAAGAAGCTGTTTGAACGCGCAGTTATCGTTGTTTCAGGAGTGATAAACTCTTTTTTCGAGTATTTTTTTCCGTTGATGTCGTGCAAAATCACAGAATCGTGCGCATTGCTCGACGTAAATCCGCCCGCAAGACCAACATAATATTCATAATCGCGGTCTGGAATATACGGGAAGCGTCCGGGATTTGCCACCGCCCCTGCAACGCTCACGAAATACTGCCTGAACGGAATGATGAGCGTATCGTTCGGCTTCATCTCAACATTAGCCGTGTAAGAAGCATTATAAAGAATGTCATTCAAGTTGAGCGTTATCATCTCGCCTCCTCGGTTTATATATGCGTTTTCAAGGTCGGCTTCTGGTATGAAAATATTTTTGTTTCGGCGCACAAAATAAGCGTAATCCTCACCCTCATTAAACTGTGCCGCATAGAGAGAAGAGCCTTCTGGAGTTGCAGAATCCGTCGTCATATCGCTTTTCAAGTTTATTGCACCTTCCACAAAGACAACAGGGGTCAACTCCTTATAGCTTGCAATATAAATATTGTCATAACACACCAATTCTGTATTTTCATCGATGTTCGATTGATTAAGATACGACTTTTCGCCGCTTCCTGCCTTTCCCGTAATGCTTCTATACAGCTCAATGCGAGAAGTATCGGCTAAAGGGGCTAAACCGCCGCCGTATTTTTCTACAAGTTCCTTGAGATTTTCCTTTTCCAAAAGTTCGTAAGTGCCGGGGCGTTCCACCGCGCCAGAAATTTTAACTTGCCGTTCAAGACGATTCACTATGATTTTATCTCCCGGGCGCAAAAACGGGTCTTGGCTTAAATCTCCGTCGCGTTCGGCTTTGTAAAGGTCGTAATTCCGCGTTCTGCCGCTTGCACTTTTTATCGTAACGCTACGCTGTGAAGAATAATCAGTAAAATTTTGCTTGATAATAGTAGAAAGGCGAGTTAAAGCCCACGCATCTTGTTCCGCCGTTTTTTGCACCTCGCCTGTAACGCTCACCAAAAACGTTGACGGCGCAGTTAAAACGAACTGCACGCCGCCCATTGGGTAATTGCGCAAAACCAGCGATTCAACTTGGCTTTTTAGCTGCAAATACGTTAATCCTGCGCAATTTATCACTCCGAGATTTGCGATACGCAGCTTGTACGTAGAGTCCACAGGAATCGAATAGCTTACAGTATTCGTTCCCACAGCAAAGCCTAAAGTATATATATCGCCCGCGGTTACAGGGTAGTAGGAAACGCTCATCGCAAGCTGCGCGTCAGGCAGACGCTGCGCGTCTGTAGCCGAGCCTACAGCTTTATCTTGAGTTTGCATATTTTGAATGATGTCTAAAGGGTTTTGTGCAATTGCAATGGGTGAAGTTAAGACAAAAAGAATAAAAAAAATGCCGACGATGGCTTTGCGCATTTTACGATTTCTCCAATAATAGTTTTATAAAAGACAATATCAAATATTGACTTTTAGCTGAATGTCATAATATAAAACTATTAACTTTTTGTAAACCGCCATCGAGAGCTTTTTTGCTAAAGACAGTATACAGCTCAAAGGCTCTTTTTACTGCTGTCCAGCATTTTTCGCTATTGCAAGGGCGTTCACTTCTTCAACAGATAATCCCGTTGTATCTGCGATTTCTTCTATAGAAAGAACTTTCGATTTTAGCAGATTCTGGGCAACGATTTTCAACGTATCGTTTTTGCCTTTCTGAAAGCCTGCAGCCTGTCCTTTTTGAAAGCCATTCATAACCCCTCTTTCAAATCCGCGCTGTTCTCCTGCTTCGATGCTAGACTTTCTGTCGCGCTCAAAGACTTCATAGCGATACTCATCGAGCCACAAATCTCTGTTTGCACTGATTGCTGACAATGATTTTTGCGCTTGCATAAGACCTGCTCACATATTCGACCTGTTCGGAAACCGTATGTCATTGCCGTACTTGATACGGCAATCTATTGCAATACAAGCAAAAAGATTATCGAGTCGAACCCGATAATGACAATTATCGAACAGGTCTATTATATACTAATTTGCAGTAAAGTCGATAGGCACTTTTTTAGAAGGAAACCGCATAGAAAAGACAAGTCCGTTATTATCGCTTGAAAAAGCAAAATCGCCACAAGACAAAATATCCATTCCAATAATTACATCAAAATGCTTACTTCCCGCCGTTTCTGTAAAAGCAATATTTTTAAAACAGGTATCATTGTCTAATTGTATATCAGCTTCGTACACAGGTAAAATGCTTTCACCTTGAATAGACCTTATCTTCACAAAAGAAATCTTTTTCAAATTGCAATCTTCTGCAATTCTACGACTTATGCAAGACCCATTTGCTCCTGTATCGATAAGAGCTTTTAGATTTAGTGAAACATATTTTTCATTGCCTTGCACTTTCACATAAAAGCCAAGCTTTACATCAACAATAATAGCAATCTTAGGCGATATGGGAATATGAACAGTAACAGCTTTACTCATCTTCAATTACCATTTGCATATTTGAATTGTAAAAGCCATTTATTTCTTGTTCGCTTGTAATACACATCTGAGCTAGAAAATTTCCAACTTTTAACCCTTTCTGTTCTGCACTATCCGCAGCACTTTTCTGTGTAGGAAAATAACCTAAAACTTCATACGGAGTGATGAGTACCCATTCATTTTCGTGTCCTTTGATGATGTAATCTCGCTGAATATCAAACCAATTATACAACGAACGTAGCTTTTTAGTCATAAAGCACCTTCTTTCTTTTCTTATATTATCTGGTACTTCATAAATATCAGCTAAAAGATTTAGATATTCAATACCTGTTAATCTAAGAAAAATATCAGGATTATCTGCCATATAACCAATTGTTTTCTTTGCTTCTAATGGATTTTTACAGATATCATAGTCATTTATCATTATCGTTCCACTGTCTGGTTTTATCACTCCTGTCATCATTTTTATTAATGATGTTTTACCTGCACCATTTAATCCAATAAAGCCTATGATTTCTCCTTCCTTTAACTGTAATGTCACATTGTCTACTGCCTTTATTTCATTATTAAATGATTTATTTACTTTTTTTATTTCTATCATAGAGACCTCCTATTATTATTCTATCATATTCTTTACAAAACATGTAGTCCTAGTGCCAAAGATTTCAAACTAGTTAAACTTCTCAGTTGCCGTTTTACATCTTCCCTATAAAAAAGAAAGCATTGTATGCTTTCTAGGTTATTTTATTCTACTCATCTCCAAAG
>CALBGU010000049.1 GCA_937893155.1 uncultured Treponema sp.
AATTTGCAAATCAGCCAAGAATGACAGCCCGTCAATATGTGAGCGGTGAAACTTATTACATTTGGGGAAAGCAATTTTTTTTGGAATTTAAACCTTCACAAAAGCGCGCTTTTAAGATTGATGGAAATAAAATTATTCTGGAAATGAAAGCAGAATCTACTTCAGAGCAAAGAGAACGTTTTGTTCGTGAAGAGTTTAGAAAGATTTTAATTGAACAATTAAACAGACTTATTCCCAAATGGGAAGAAACAACCGGTCTTTATTGCGATTCATTCCAAACAAAATATATGCTTACCCGCTGGGGAACCTGTAATTCAAAGGCAAAAAGAATCTGGATAAATCTGCAGATGGTAGAAAAACCATTGGAATGTCTGGAATATGTTATCCTGCATGAACTGATTCATTTAAAAGTTCCGAACCACGGAAAAGACTTTGTTACGATTATGGATAAATACATGCCTGACTGGAAAGACAGAAAAAATCTCTTGAATGGGCGGATTTTAGACTGTTATAAAACATGAAAAAAAACAAGCACTTCCATTCTCATGATTCCGTGTCCATAAAAAACAGCGAAAATCATTACCTTTTACAGAATCATTCAAATAATATCTAAATGGCATTTTCATAAAGTAACCTGCAAAATGTGAACTTGCAGGTTACTTTGAAAAACATTACACTACAGAGAATCGATGAAACGACCGAAAGCCTGTCTGCCGCTCTCAGTGCATTTGTACACGCCAGCATCTTCCAGAACACGCGCAAACACCAAGCCTGTTTCAGTGCGCAAAATTTCGTCAACAGAATCTTTGGTAATATCGCTATACTTGCCCAAAATCTCTTTGACCCACGGCGCATGCTTTGAAAGCACCGCATCGCCAGAAATATCGCGCCCCGCAATAATCGCGCCAGCCAAATCAGAAAGCTCCGCTTTTAACCGACTTGGAAGCACCGCAAGCCCCATCACTTCGATTAAACCGATATTCTCTTTTTTGATATGGTGCAATTCTGCGTGCGGGTGATACACACCAAGCGGGTGCTCAGCCGTCGTAATATTATTTCGCAGCACAAGGTCTAGCTCATACTTTTCGCCGCGCCGCCGCGCAATCGGAGTAATCGTGTTGTGCTTTTCGCCGTCGGTTTCGGCAAAAATAAACGCATTCTCATCAGAATAGCCGCGCCACACACTCAAAACGTGGTCAGCAAGCGCAACAAGACGGTTTTTATCCGCAGACGAAATACGAAGCACCGAAAGAGGCCATTCCACAATTCCCGCAGACACATCTTCAAAGCCCTTGATTGTTACGCTCTTTTCCACTTTTGCCCGCGCCATCGGGAACTCATACGCGCCGCCTTGAAAATGGTCGTGCGTTAAAATAGAACCGCCGACAATCGGCAAATCGGCATTTGAACCAAGCGTATAATGAGGGAAAAGCGTGACAAAATCAAGCAAACGCTCAAACGTTTTTTTGCAGATAAGCATCGGCGTATGCTTGAGCGAAAACACAATACAATGCTCGTTATAATACACATACGGCGAATACTGAAAACCCCAGTTCTCGCCCGCAAGCGAAATCGGAATAATGCGATGATTCTCGCGCGCCGCGTGATTTACTCTGCCCGCATATCCCACGTTCTCTTTGCACAAAAGACACATCGGATAGCCGCCCTGCTTCATCGACTTGGCGGCAGCGATTGCCTTCGGGTCTTTTTCGGGCTTAGAAAGATTTATCGTGATGTCAAGCTCGCCGTATTTCGTCGCCGTCTTCCACTTCAAATCTTTGCACACACGATAGCGGCGAATATAATCAGTGTTTTGGCTCAAGGTGTAAAAATAATCAGTTGCTTCTTTTGCACTCTTTTGGTAAAGCGCATTGAACGTTGCAATCACTTCGCTCGGGCGCGGCACTAAGCACCCCATCAATTTCGTATCGAACAAATCGCGATACACCACGCCGTTTTCGCATAAGCCCTTTTCCACCGCGTAATCAAGCAGTTCTTTCAAGATGCCTTCTAAATCGCCCACAGACACATCAGGAAGGCTCTCTGCCTGCTCTGCGCTTTCAAAGCCGTCAAGCGAAAGCGTCATCAACAACATATTTTTCGTAAAAATCACATCATCTGAACCGATTAGTCCCGTTTTCAAACCATACGAAACTAATCTATTGATATTCTCGAATACACTCATATCTCAATTATAAACGCATTTTTCATTTTTCTCAAGAACGATTTAGAGAATACGCGGCACGACAAAATGCGCTCTGTTGACAATTTTGAAATATCTTGCTACGATTCTGCCGTTATGAGCAATACATCGCATTGGGCTGTAACCATTTATTCATCATCGTTGGCTTACCTCTACTATGGCTGTAGATTTTCTCTGTCTGCGGATATTGCGTCGTAATGTTTTGCTTTTGGCATTGATTACACACGTTTGAGGGCTTTCCGCGCGGAAGCCCTTTTTTTGTGAACAATATATTTTTAAGGAGAATCGAATGAACGAAGCAATTGAAACGCTCAAAGAACGCGGTTTTTTTGCGCAATGCACGGATTTGGAAGGGCTTTCCAAAAAGATGGACGAAGGTCCGGTGGCGTTTTATGTGGGCTGCGACCCCACCGGTCCGAGTTTGCACATCGGGCACATGGTTCCGTTTTTTGCGCTCAGGTGGCTGCGCAAATTCGGGCACAAGGGGCTTGCCTTAATCGGCGGCGGCACGGCGCGAATCGGCGACCCGTCAGGCAAAACCGAAATGCGCAAGATGATTTCTTACGAGCAGATTGACCAAAACGTTGCATCAATCAAAAAACAACTCGACCGCTTTATCGGCTTCGATGATAGCAATGCGTATGCCGTCAACAACAAGGATTGGCTTGCGGATTTGAATTACATCGACTTTTTGCGCGACATCGGCTCGTGTTTTTCTGTGAACAAAATGCTCACGTTCGAGGCTTACAAACAGCGTTTGGAGCGCGGATTATCGTTCATCGAGTTCAATTACCAGCTTTTGCAGGCATACGACTTTTTTATGCTCCATCAAAAGCACGGCGTGGTGCTCCAAATCGGCGGCGACGACCAGTGGGGCAACATCACGGCAGGCGTTGATTTGATTCGGCGCAAACTCGGCGGCACGGAGGAACTCAACGCGGCACATCAGGCATTCGGCTTAACGTTCCCGCTCATCACCCGAAGCGACGGCAAAAAAATGGGCAAAACCGAAAAAGGCGCCGTCTTCCTCGACACCAATCTCACGAGCGTCTTTGAGTTCTTCCAGTATTGGCGCAACGTAGCAGACGCGGATATCCGAAAATTCTTCCTGCTTTTTACGTTCCTCCCTGTCAGCGAAATCGACGAGATTTGCAAGGGCGACGTGAACGCGGCAAAAGAGCGGCTCGCGTTTGAAGTGACCAAAGAAATCCACGGCGAAGAAGAAGCGCAAAAGGCTCTCTCGGGCGCAAAAGCGGCGTTTGCAGGCGGCGGCGACAAGAGCAATATGCCGACCGTGGAGATTGAAAAAGCGGCAGTGGACGCGGGGCTTGGCGTGATTGACCTGTTCTTTCAGGCAGGCTTAGGCGGCTCAAAAAGCGACGTGCGCAGACTCATTCAGCAGGGCGGCGCAGTGCTCAACGGCAAGACGATTTCGGACGTAAAAGCCACCGTAACCGCCGCAGACGCAGATTCTGACGGAGATTTCGTGCTCAAGGCGGGCAAGAAAAAAATCGTCCGCGTGGTACTCAAATAAGCGCGGAAAAAAGGCAGACAAGGGGGCATACCCCCTTGTTTTTTTTGCGGACGATTACAAAATGAACATTGAAGAGGCATCAAGGGGCTTAAGCCCCTTGTTTCAATAGACATCGAAAATAGATTCCCGTGTCAAGCACGGAAATGACATCAGAGAAAGACAAAACAACAAGCAAAAAAATCTGTGCGCGGTTTTATTCGACTTCGCTCTGACCTGACGGGTATGAACAAAAATGCAATAACACATTCAGACTGACCAAGAAGACAACGCACAAAAAATTTTTTTTGCCGAATCCGTGTGAAGTGAGTCCGAAAAAAATTTTTTTTTATCGAATCCACGCGGAGTGAGTCCGAAAAAAATTTTTTTTTATCGAATCCACGCGAAAGCAGACCGAAAAAAATTTTTTTTTGCTAAATCCGCGCGGAGTGAATCCGAAAAAAATTTTTTTTTATCAAATCCGCGCGAAAGCAGTCCACAAAATTTTTTTTTTACATCACTTCCACGCCAAAAAAGCCCTGTCATCGCGCATATCGTTTTGCGGTTGAAAAAAATCGCTCTCTTGGCTAGAATATGCTATCTACGAACTCAAGGCGGAAAAAAATGCTTACGGATATTCAAATCGCACAGCAAAACAAAATGGCTCCCATCGAGGAGATTGCGGCAAAACTCGGCATCGGCGAAGACGGCATCGAAAAATACGGCTCGTTCAAGGCAAAGCTCTCGATGAAAAAACTGCGGGAATTGCAACAAAAAGCGCAGGAAAAATGCGGCAAGCTCATTCTGGTAACGGCGATGACACCGACTGCGGCGGGCGAGGGAAAAAGCACCGTGGTTATCGGGTTGGGCGACGCGCTCAGAAAACTCGGGAAAAATGCCGTGATTGCACTCCGCGAACCGAGTTTGGGTCCGTGCTTCGGCATTAAGGGAGGCGCGGCTGGCGGCGGATACACGCAGGTTGTGCCGATGGAAGACATCAATTTGCATTTTACGGGCGATATTCACGCGATTACGGCGGCGAATAATTTGATGGCGGCTTTGATTGACAATCATTTGCAGCAGGGAAACGCGCTCGGCATCGACCCGCGCACTATTTTCTGGAAACGCTGCGTTGACCTCAACGACCGCGCGCTTCGTAACGTCATCATCGGTCTTGGCGGGAGAACAAACGGCGTGCCGCGCGAAAGTCATTTTCAGATTTCGGTTGCAAGCGAGATTATGGCGGTCGTGTGTCTTTCAAAATCAATCAGCGAGCTTAAAGAGCGCATTTCACGCATTGTTATCGCCGAGGATTTCAACAAAAACCCCGTAACGTTCGGAGAACTCAAATGCACAGGCGCAGTTGCCGCGCTCCTCAAGGACGCAATCCGCCCGAACCTCGTGCAGACGCTCGAAAAAACGCCCGCGTTTGTGCACGGCGGTCCGTTTGCCAACATCGCGCACGGCTGTAATTCCATCAACGCCACGCTCTGCGCGCTTGCCACCGGCGATTACGTCGTTACCGAGGCGGGTTTTGCGGCGGATTTGGGCGCAGAAAAGTTCCTTGACATCAAATGCCGCCTGAACGCTCTTGCGCCTTCTGCCGTGGTCATCGTGGCAACGGTGCGGGCGATAAAAATGCACGGCGGCATCAAAAAGGACGGCTTGGGCGCGGAAAATCTGGACGCACTTCGGCTCGGTTTTGCCAATGTTCGCGCGCATATCGAGAACATCAAAAAGTTCGGTCTTCCTGCCGTGGTTGCCGTCAACCGCTTCACGAGCGACACCGAAGCGGAATTAGCGCTGGTAAAATCGCTCGCAAAGGAAGCAGGCGCGGACGCATTCGTGTCGGAAGGCTGGGCAAAAGGCGGCGATGGTGTTTTGGATTTGGCGCGCGCTGTGATGGAAATGAGCGAAACGCCGTCGGATTTTAAGCCGCTCTACCCGCTTGAAATGCCGCTGAAAGAGAAAATCGAAAGAATAGCAAAAGAGATGTATCGCGCAAAATGTGTTGAATTCGACAGCCGCGCGCTCAAAAAGATTGCGGTCATTGAGGCGCAAGGCTACAAAAATCTGCCGATTTGTGTGGCAAAAACGCAGAATTCCATCAGCCACGACAAAAACCTTCTGGGGTGTCCTGCCGATTACGCATTCCCCGTGCGCGACGTGCAGTTATACGCGGGGGCGGGCTTCGTGGTCGTGTTCGCAGGCGACATCGTGGATATGCCGGGATTGCCAAAGCTGCCGTCAGCGCTGAATATTGACGTGGACGACGACGGCGTTATCAGCGGCTTATTCTAAGCGGTGAGAAAACAAAAAAATCCCGTGTTTTTTACGCACGGGATTTTTTATCTGTTCAAAACGCCTTATTTGCAGATTTTCTCTTCGCACTCACGATACAGCGCGGCTGTTTTCTCGGCAACATCAGCGGGGATTTCCTTGATGTTCGGGTCGCCTGCAAGGTTGTGCGCCTTGAGCCAATCGCGGACAAACTGCTTGTCGTAGCTCGCTGGCGATGTGCCGACGCGGTAGGTGTCTGCGTTCCAGAAACGGCTTGAATCGGGAGTGAGCACCTCATCAGCCAGCGTCAACTCTCCGTTTTCGTCAAGACCGAACTCAAACTTCGTGTCTGCAATGATAATGCCGTTCTTGAGCGCGTGGTCGTAGCATTTTTTGTAGACCGCCAACGCCGCTTTTTCAATCTTTGTGCCCAAATCTTCGCCCACATCTTTTTTCATATACTCAAGCGTCACATTGATGTCGTGCCCTTCTGCCGCTTTGGTGGACGGCGTAACAATCGGCTCATCGAGTTTTTCCGCCTGCTGATATTCGCGGTCGAACTTGTGCCCCAAAAACGGCTCGCCCTTTTTGTACGCCTCGTACATCGAACCAAACATATAGCCGCGAACGATGACCTCGTAAGGAATCATCTTGAGTTTTTTCACCAAAATCGTGCGTCCCTCGTATTCAGGGCTTTGAAACTCCTTCGGCATATCGCGCAAATCAGATGAAATCATATGATTTTTTACGATGTCGCCCGTGAGCGAAAACCAATAATTCGAAAGCGCATTGAGCACCTTGCCCTTGCCCGAAATCATCGTGGGCAAAATCACATCGAAAGCACTGATTCTGTCGGTGGTTACGATAACCATTCTTCCGTCTTCAAGGTCATACACCTCACGGACTTTTCCGCTGATAATCTTTTTCATCTGTAGACTCCTTCGAGTTTGAAAATATGTCAACATCATAAGATTTCTCATCGATTTTTTCAATAGAAAGACGTATGACACAATCCGCACAGACACGCACTTTTGTTTTACAATCGCACCGGGATTTTCGCCGCAGCGAGTTCCTGTTTTATTCTGCCCACCGTGTATTCGCCCGAATGCACCATACTCGCCACCAGCGCCGCGTCCGCTTTGCCCGCGCTCAACACTGCGGCGAGGTGTTCGCTCTTGCCGCCGCCGCCCGACGCAATCACCGGCACGTCAACATTCTCTGCAATCAGCCGCGTCAAATCGATTTCGTACCCCGTCTTCATTCCGTCCGCGTCCATCGAGTTCAAAACGATTTCGCCCGCCCCGAGTTTCACCGCTTCCCGCGCCCATTCCAGCGCGTCCTTGTCCGTCGCAACACGCCCGCCGTTGATATACACACGGTAGCCCGACGGTGCCGTGCTGTCTTTTTTCGCGTCCATTCCCAGCACAATGCACTGATTGCCGAACACCCGCGCGCCCTCGCGGATTAAATCGGGATTTTTCACCGCCTGCGAATTCAGGCTGATTTTCTCCGCGCCCGCAAGAATCGTGGAGCGAATGTCGTCCAAACTGCCGATGCCCCCGCCCACGCAAAACGGGATAAACACCCGCTCTGCCACGCGCGAAATCAAATCCAAAATGGGACCACGCCCGCGGCTCGAAGCGATGATGTCGTAGAAAACCAACTCGTCCACGCCCTGCCTGTAATATTCCGCCGCCATATCCACGGGGTCGCCGATGTCCACATTGTTCTGAAACTGCACGCCCTTTGTCGTTCTGCCGTCTTTCACATCGAGGCACACGATAATTCTTTTCTTCAGCATTTTTCTGCTCCTAAATCGTCCGCAACGAAGTTTCGCAACAACTGCAATCCATTTTCGCCTGATTTTTCGGGGTGAAACTGAAACGCCGTGATTGCGCCGCATTCCACGCACGCAGGCACGCGGCAACCGTAATCCGCATACGCCTTCACAATCGTTTCATCGGACGGCTGAATTAAATATGAGTGCACAAAATAAAAATCGCTTTTTTCACGCACGCCCTTAAAAAGTGCACTGCCGCCGTTTGCAAACGATACGTCGTTCCAGCCCATGTGCGGCACTTTGAGATTCACCGTGCTCATTGGCGCAGCAACACTTTGCGAAAAATCTTCAATGCCACGCCAGACGGTTTTGAAATGCTTGATTTCGCCCTTGAGCAATCCCAAGCACTCCACGTCGCCTTCCTCGCTGTGTTCAAAGATGATTTGCGAGCCTAAGCAAATGCCCAAAAGCCGCTTGCCCGCCGCCGCCCAGTCGCGCAAAAACGAGTCAAATCCCATCGCCTTGAGCTGCTCCATTGCATACGCCGCTTCTCCCACGCCCGGAAAAATCAAGCGGTCGCACGCTTCTATTTCCTTTGGATTTTTCGAGCGGATAAATGGCGCGCCGATTGCGTCCAACGCTCGTTCTACGGACTTTATGTTGCCCGCGTTGTAATCTACGATACCTGTCATACACTCGATTTTACCCGAAATTCCCCCGCGCTTTCAAGCCGTTTGTGTGCGATACTCCGCGGATAACGCACAAAAAAATCCCGTGCGCAAAAAAACACACGGGATTAGATAGCCATTCAAGCCGAAAAGCGATTAGCACTCGCAGATTGGAACGAATGTTTCAGCTTTGAGCGACGCGCCGCCGATAAGACCGCCGTCAATGTCTGGCTGTGCAATAAGGTCTTTTGCATTAGAAGCCTTCATTGAACCGCCGTACTGAATGATTGTTTCATCAGCAACTTTCTGGTTGTAGAGTTTTGCAATGTAGCCGCGAATAAACTTGTGAATAGCCTGTGCATCTTCTGGAGTTGCCGTCTTGCCCGTGCCGATAGCCCAAACAGGCTCGTAAGCGATAGTAACTCTCTTCATCTGCTCTTCACTAACGCCTGCCAATCCTGCTGAAAGCTGGAATGCACAAACCTGCTCAGCCTCGCCTGCCTCGCGCTCTGAAAGAAGCTCACCGATACAAAGGTCAACTTCAAGACCGTCATTAAGAGCCTTGCGAACCTTTTTATTGATAAGTTCGTCGCTCTCGCCGATTTCGTGCCGTCGCTCTGAGTGTCCGAGGATTACCGCCTGACAGCCGATGTCCTTGAGCATTGTTGTAGAAACTTCGCCTGTGTGTGCGCCGTTATCAGTTGCCGCGCAATCCTGTGCAGCAAGAAGAATATTTGAACCCTTTACAACCTGTGCAACCGCGTCAAGATACACAAAAGGAACGCCAATCATAAACTTGTTTGTCTTTCCCTTGAGGGCAGCAACAAGGTCAGTCGCGAGCTTTACAGCCTCAGCCTTGCTTGTGTTCATCTTCCAGTTACCAGCAATGTAATGTGTACGTGCCATTATAATTCCTCCATACAGCCGAGGGCTACTTTAACGCCGAGGGCTGTTGTCAAAAAATATTTACTTTGATTATAGCGGATAGTGCAAAAATTGTACACCATAATCCAAACTTTTTGCATAATCTTTTTCAAAAAGATTTTTTCCACAATGCTTAGCTTACACTCTGTTTATGCTTTAGAAAAAGATTATCATTAAAAGCATTGACACTAAAAAACTCGTTATGTAACCTTTTTTCGTTATTAGCGCACATACTAATACAAGGAGATTGGTTATGAATAAAAAACAAAAATCTCCCCTCTCTCGTCTTTTAGCGTTTGCAGGGAAGTATAAAACGCTTACAATACTAGGGCTTTTCTTATCTGGACTTGCGCAATTTTGCGGCATTGTGCCGTATTTGTGTATATGGCTCGTAGTGCGCGATTTAGTTTTAGTTGCACCAGATTTTACGCAGGCGAAAAACATCGCTTTTTACGGCTGGATAGCTTTTGCTTTTGCAACGCTTGGCATTTTAATCTACTTTGCCGCCCTTATGTGCACTCACCTAGCCGCTTTTCGCACCGCAAGCAACATCAGAAAGCAAGGGATTGCGCATTTGATGAAAACGTCTTTAGGCTTTTTCGATTCAAACGGCTCGGGACTTTTGCGAAACCGACTTGACGGAGCGGCAAGCGAAACAGAAACGCTTTTGGCTCACAATCTTGCAGACATCGTAGGTACTGTGGTGATGTTTGTTTCAATGCTTGTTTTGATGTTCGTTTTTGACTGGCGAATGGGCTTGGCTTGCTTGGCGACGGCGGTTATTTCTATTGCTATGCTTTTCGTGATGATGGGCGGAAAAAACGCAGAGATGATTATGAAGTATCAAAGCGCACAAGACGAAATGGCAAAAGCTGGCACAGAGTACGTTCGCGGTATCCCTGTGGTAAAGGTCTTTCAGCAAACGGTTTATTCATTCAAAGCCTTTAAGGAAGCTATCGAAAACTACAGCAAGACGGCGGAAAACTTCACTAATAACGTCTGCACTTTGCCCCAATCGGTAAACCTTACCGCAACAGAAGGCGCATTTATCTTTCTCGTGCCTTTAGTGATTATCATCGCCCCGAAAGCCCTCGCAAGCGGCAAATTTGCTTCTTTTGTAACCGATTTTGCATTTTATGCGGTCTTTTCGGCGATAATCTCGACAGCCCTTGCAAAGATTATGTTTGCATCTAACGGCACAATGCTTGCAAACACGGCATTGAAGCGAATCGAAACCGTTATGAACGCGCCTATTTTAGCCGAATGTGCAAATCCAAAAGAGCCAAAAGACAACAGCGTAGAATTCTCTAACGTAACTTTTAGCTATGAGGGAAACGACAAGGCGGCTTTAGCTAACGTGTCATTCACAGCAGAAAGCGAAAGCACAGTCGCTTTTGTTGGTCCTTCTGGCAGCGGAAAATCGACGATAGCCAGCCTTATTCCGCGCTTTTGGGACGTGCAGAGCGGAGAGGTGAAAATCGGAGGCGTGAACGTAAAAGAGATTAGCCAAAAAACTCTTATGCAAAAAATCTCCTTTGTCTTCCAAAACTCCCGCCTATTCAAGACATCTATTCTCGAAAATGTCCGAATTGCCCGCCCCTCAGCCACAACAGACGAGGTTATGCAGGCTCTAAAAGACGCGCAATGCACCGACATCATCGAAAAGCTCGACGACGGAGTTAACAGCGTAATCGGCAGCAAAGGCGTGTATCTTTCGGGCGGAGAACAGCAGAGAATAACGCTCGCTCGTGCAATCCTAAAAGACGCGCCAATCATCGTTTTAGACGAGGCGACGGCATTTGCAGACCCAGAAAATGAAGCGAGAATACAAGCGGCTCTAAAGCGACTGACCAAGGGAAAGACCGTGATAATGATAGCGCACCGTCTTTCTACAGTTATCGGAGCTGATAAAATCATAGTGCTTTCTGACGGCAAAATTATGGAAAGCGGCAAGCACGATGAGCTAAAAAGCGCGGGCGGCTTGTATGAAGAGATGTGGAAAGAATACAACACTGCGGCAGAGTGGAAAATCAGCAAAAGGGATTAAGGAGGCGAAAAGATGGTATCATTAAAGCGAAAATACGCGCTTTCTGACAAGGGTATGAAGAACATGAGAAAAGGCGCGTTTTGGACAGTCATAGTGAACTTTGTTGTTATGGCTGGAGTGGGCATACTCTACGTTTTTATGCAAAATCTCATGCAGACACAAATCGAGAATACTCCTCTCCCCCGCCTGTCGCATTTTCTTGTCATGATAGCCGCCTTTGTTGCTCTCTCGCTTATAACACACATACAGCAGTACAAAGCGACTTACGGGCTTGTTTACGGCGAAGTAAAAGATATGCGCATAAGCCTTGCAGAGAGGCTTAGAAAGCTGCCGCTTGCTTTTTTCGCTCACAAGGATTTGGCGGATTTAACAGAAACGATTATGGGCGATGTGAACCGTATGGAACACGTTTGGTCGCACGTTTTGGGCTACCTTTACGGCTCTTACATTTCAACAAGCCTTATCGCTCTTATGCTGCTTTTCTTTGATTGGCGAATGAC
This sequence comes from uncultured Treponema sp., assembly GCA_937893155.1. Lineage (GTDB taxonomy): Bacteria > Spirochaetota > Spirochaetia > Treponematales > Treponemataceae > Treponema_D. The sequence goes on from CALBGU010000049.1 coordinate 11,913, forward strand.
TATAGCAAGCCTGTGGGGAGTGCCTGTTGCATTTGCGCTTTTGTTTGGCAGCAGAAAACTTGCAGAGAAAAACGCCGCAACAACAAAAGCCGCTACTCTCGCAGTATCTGACGAAATGCAGGAAACTATAGAAAATATCCGCGACATTCACGCAACAAACCAAGAAGACAAGTTTCTTTCAGCTCTTTTCAGCAAAATCGATAATCAAGAGAAAACTATAATTCACGGCGAACTTTCTACAGGTATCTTTGTAAATGCCGCAAGCGTGATTATGCGCTTAGGAGTTGCAACAACCGTGCTTTTAGGAACGACGCTCATTCTTTCAGGCGACATTTCTTTTATGACGCTCTTTATGTTCCTTATGCTCATTACCAGAGTTTACGCACCGTTTGACCAAAGCCTAGCCCTTATCGCCGAAGTTTTTTTGTCGGAAGTGTCTGCAAAGCGTCTTATGGAAATCCACGATAAAGAAGTATCTGGCGGAAGCTCTACATTCAAGCCCAATGGACACGATATTACTTTTGAAAACGTATCGTTTGGTTATAAAGACGGAACAAAAGTGCTTGACGGCGTGAGTTTCACAGCAAAAGAAGGAGAAGTTACCGCCCTTGTCGGCTCAAGCGGAAGCGGAAAAAGCACCTGCGCCCGCCTTGCAGCCCGTCTTTATGAAGCAAGCTCTGGAGTGATAAAAGTCGGCGGCGTGGACATTTCGACGGTTGACAGCGAAGTTTTATTGACGGATTATTCTATGGTATTTCAAGATGTTGTGCTTTTCGACGATACCGTTATGGAAAATATCCGCTTAGGCAAGCACGGAGCAAGCGACGAAGAGGTTATTGAAGCGGCAAAAAAGGCGAATTGCGACGAGTTTGTGCAGAAATTACCGCAAGGATACCAAACAAAAATCGGAGAAAACGGCGCGAAACTCTCTGGCGGCGAAAGACAGAGAATATCGATTGCTCGCGCACTTTTGAAAAACGCACCTATTCTTTTGCTCGACGAAGCGACGGCTTCTCTCGATGTGGAAAACGAAACGAAAGTGCAAGGCGCGCTTTCTCACTTGCTCAAAGGAAAGACTGTGCTTGTTATCGCCCACAGAATGAGGACGGTGCAAGCAGCAGATAAAATCATTGTTTTACAAAACGGCAAAGTCGTAGAAGAAGGCCAGCCAAGTGAGTTGGTGCAAGATAAAAACTCACACTTCTCAAAAATGCACGCACTTCAAGCAACTTCCAATATTTAACAAAGTTTTATACTTTTTGTGGGGCAAGCGGCGCGACATTCTCCGCAGCAAATGCAGTCAACCGAGTTAGGCTTTTGCCGCACGATTATTTTTCTCGGAGCGCAAAAACGAGCCTGCAGCTCAACGAACTACAGGCTCTAAAGGGAATAGAATTATGAACTGCCATTCACTGGCAGCTTAAAAATTGCCGGCGGCAATATTTAAGCATGGTAATTTTTCACGAACTCTTCCACTTCAGAAAGAGTCGGGAGGGCAGGAATTGCGCCGCGACGAGTTACGCAGATTGACGCGACCGAATTTGCAAAAACCAAGTCTGCCTCGATTGCGCTTTTGTCGAAATCAAGCGGATTTTCGCGACGAGTGAGGCGATACAAAAGCCCACCCGTGAAGCTGTCGCCTGCGCCCGTGGTATCCGCGACTTTCACCGACGGAACGCCGATTGTGCCAGAAAAGACCTCGCCCGCCTTGTTCTTTGCGCGATAATACACGCCCTTGCTTCCAAGCGTTACCAGCACGAGCGAAACACCTCTCTCCATAATCTCCTTTGCGCCGTCCTCTGCGCTCACATCGCCGAAAAGAAGCGCGAGTTCCTCATCGCTCACCTTCACCAAATCCGCGCACGAAAACAGGCTCTTCATCAAGTCAATCGCGTCCGCTCTGCCCTTCCACAAAGCAGCGCGATAATTCGGGTCGTACGAAATGAACGCACCCGCCTTTTTTGCCGCCTCAATCGCCGCAAGAGTCGCCTCTTTTGCAGGGCTGTCGGTCAATGAAAGAGAGCCGCAATGGAAAATGCGCGTATTTTTGAGCATATCATAATCAAGGTCGTCAGGAGAAATCTGCGTATCTGCACCGGGATTTCGGCAGAAGCTGAAATGACGCTCGCCGTTTGCGTCAAGGCTCACGAACGCCAATGTCGTGTGCTGCTTGTCGGTGTAACGCATTGCGCTCGTGTCCACGCCGATATTCTGCAACACCGTGCGCACGTCCTCGCCGAAGCTGTCGCGCCCCGTCATTCCGATGAACGCACTCTTTCCGCCGAGCTTCGCCACCGCGCTCACGCAGTTCGCAGGCGCACCGCCGGGATTTTCCTCAAACAAGTTCTTTCCGTCAGCGTTCTTTCCTGCAAATGTGAAATCAATCAAAATCTCACCCAACGCAACCACATCTTTCTTTTCAGCCATTTTTATGCCTCCAACAATGACTTTATCTTTTCGTATTTTAGTTCCGCCGTAGAGCCTAACACCAAATCCGCGCCTGTAAGCTCCGCCGCCTTGCCGATTCCAACCGCCGTAATGCCGCCTTTTTTAATCGCGTCGATACCGCTCTGTGCGTCTTCCACCGCCACGCAATCCGCATACCACACACCTGCATTCTCCGCCGTCTGCAAGAACAAATCTGGCTCAGGCTTGGCTTTTTGAATGCTCGCCGCGTCCGCCATTGCGTCGAAACTCTCGGCAAGACCGAGCTTTTCAAGGATAGCTCTCGCGTTCTTGCTCGAAGATGCCAGCGACACCTTTACGCCGTGCGCCTTCAACTCGGCGATAAACTCCTTTATGCCCGAAAGAATATCCGCCTCGCTCAGCGTTTCAAGCAATTCCTTATAGCGTTCGTTCTTTTCGGTGCACGTCGCCTTTTTCTTCTCGTCGCTCCATTCCACGCCGTTTTCTTTCAGAATAACCTCAAGCGATTCCTCGCGCGAAATGCCCAAGAGCTTCTTGTTCATCTCAAGGTCGAATCTCAAGCCCTCGCGGTCAGCCATCTCTTTCCACGCCTTGTAGTGAAGAGGCGCAGTGTTCGTCAAAACGCCGTCGAGGTCGAACAGCACCGCCTTGAGCGTCTTTTTCAAGCTAAACGATTTTGCCTCGCCCGCCTTGAGCGATACCTTTTCATTTCGGTGATAGAACTCCAGCGCACTGCCCGACTTGAGCGTATACGCCGCGTTGTCCGCCGTAATCTTCACGCCGAGCACACAGCCCTTGAGCGACAGATTGAACTCCAAATCCTTCCAGCCGCGCGGGAGCTTCGGGTCAAAGCTGTATTCTCCGCCGTAATCCTCAAAGCCTGCAAAGCCGTAGACCACGCTCATCCAGCTTCCTGCCATACACGCCGTATGAATTCCGTCGCGGCTGTTGCCGTTCACGTCGTCTATATCCATTCTAACGGTCTTGTTAAAATAATCAAGAGCTTTTTCGCCGTCGCCCGTTTTCGCCGCCATTATGCTCATAATGCAGTGCGACAGCGACGAATCGCCCGTGGTGTATCGCTCATAGAACGCATAGTTGCGGATTTTCTCGGCAAGGGAGAAGCGGCGCGAAAGCAAAAACTGCGCTAAGACCAAATCGGGCTGCTTCAAGACACGGTGCCGATAGATGACAAGCGGGTGATAATGCAAGAGCAGGGGATAATTCGAGCGCGGGGTGTGCTCAAAATCCCACTCGGCTTTGTTCATAAAGCTATCGTCCTGCGGATAAACGCCCGCGTCTTTGTCAAACGGGATATACATATTCTCGGCGATGTGCTTCCATTCATCTTTCTCCGCCTCACTCGCGGCTGTCCCCGAACGCTTTGCGGCAATCTCCAGCGTTTCCCTTACCATAAGATTGGTGAACGCATTATTGTTGACGATTGCCGTGTATTCGTC
>CALBGU010000050.1 GCA_937893155.1 uncultured Treponema sp.
TATTGTTCAATTTGTATAATCAAAAAATTTTTAGATATTTGCGCACCAGATTTCGATTTTGTTTCACGTCTTAATCTTGTACTTAAAAACGCTCGACAAGAACAATTTTCTGTCATGGGTTTTCCTAAAGATTGGAAACAAGAACCTTTATTTATCTAGCTTATACTTTTCATACTTTCAAAATACAAGAGGGTCTACCCTCTTTTTTTATTTGTTTTTCTAAAAATTTGTGATAGACTTAAAAGCGTTATGGCAGAATTAACTATCATTCAACAAGAAATATACAAAGTGCTGGATAAATGGAGCGAAAAGGCGATTTTCACCGAAAGCGCACTCGCCAAGCAAATCAGAGTAAACACAAAGTTACAGGGCAAAAACAAAGCAGGCTTATCGTTTCGCGATGTAGAGGCGGCAATTTTTGCGCTTGCCAATGATACGGAGAACGGGGAAAAGAAATTCTCTCTCCACGCAAACTCGGCGAACGATTTACTCATCAAAAAAAGCGGCGAAGCAAAAGGACTTGACGAGGAAGCGCGAAAACGGCGGCAATCAAGCGAAAAATCGATGAGCATTTTAACAGCGGCGGACTTTGCGCAGAGAGAAAGCAAAAAAGTACACCGAAAAGACGCAATTCGTGCGCGAGAAAACCGCAGGGCAAAGAGAGAATCTATCAATATTTATTCCGATTTCGAGGAGGAACACTACAATGGCTGATGAAGCAGAGATTACAGCACAAAGCGCGGGCGAGAGCACAAAGGAGAAGTTTGCCGCAGAGAGCGACAAGATGATTTCGTTTATCGGCGATTACATCACGGGCGAAAAATATCTCGACACGCTTGCTCTTCTTTTGATTTACGTAGGCGAACAAAAGGCGCAGGAGATTTTAGCGAACACGCCGGGCGAGACGGCGCAAAAGCTCAAAGACAAGCTGACCGCGATTGCACTCAAAGGCGACGGCGTAAAGCGCGATAGCCCCGAAGTGATTTCTGCGGTCGGCACGGTTATGCGAAAAGAAGGATTTTTCGGCGTACATTCCACAGATTCGCTTATGCAGAATCTTTCGAGCGCGGAACAGAAAGAACTGCGTCTTCACATCGATGAATTCTTCGCGATAAATCCGCTGTTGGCGATGAACGCGGAGCAAAATCTGTTCTGCTTTGAAGACATCGTTATGCTCGACGACCGCAGTATTCAGAAAATACTCCGTGAAGTCGATGCGCAGCAACTGGCGATGGCTCTCAAGGGAACGGGCGAGGAAGTGCAAGACAAGATTTTCCGCAATATGAGCCGCCGCGCCGCAGCAATGCTCAAGGAAGATATGGAGTTTATGGGACCTGTGCGCGTTCGCGACGTGGACGAGGCGCAGAGCGAAATCGTGAGAATCGTGCATGAGCTGGAGAAAAACGGCGAAATCGTTATCCCGCGCGATGACGGCGAGGAGATGGTATGAGCAAAGCGAAATCGGAAAAAGACAAGAAGAAAATCGATTTTTTCTATCGCGGCATCGGAGAATATCCTTATAGGCTCGAAACTTCGCCTGTATTCACGCACGACAACGAGGCGCAAGGGCATAATATTGTGCGCGTTGTGCTGGAAAATAAGTACATTGCCGAAAATATGTATTTTTGTGAGACGAGCAAGCAATGGGAAAAATACTATCTTTTTCGCAATGGGTATTTAGAAACGCGCCATTACGACGATAATCCGCTGTATCTTGAATATGTTGAAGCAAGCGACTTCCCTGCCCTGCCCGACGCGATAAAAAGAGACAAAAACGCGCGATACATCGAGGATTACACGGCGGAGCAAATCGCGCAATATCTTCGCTACCGAAAAGACACGGCGCGCGCAGAGACGGCAAGGGAAAACGAACTTGACGCGAACAAAATCCCGAAAAATATCTTCGCCTACGAAATCACGACCGACACGAAAAATCTTTTTGTGTCGATAAAGGCGCGCTCGTTTGTCGCGGTGAAAATGCCTGTGGAAACGCAGACGTGCGGCGGCGAGGAGAGCGCACAACTCATCTTTGATATGAAGACGGGCGAGGTGAAAAGAGAGGGCAAGCCGTTCGATATGCCGATTGAGGTTGCTCAATTTGCGCTTGAAAAACTGTTAGAAGTCGCAAAGTGTTTTACGGGCGTGAATATCAAAATTGACAAAAAAGAAAGAAACGCCGTCGACATCATCAAAGTGATGAACGATTTAACTGCGTTGCCGTTTGAATACAAGCTCGTCAGCGTTCTAAAAGAAAAATATGTTGAAAACCTGCATTTTGAGATTGACCGGGCGAACAGCAAAATCTACAACGATTTTTGCAAGAAAGCGAAAATCCGTAATTACCGCATGCTCAAGAAAGCGTACGAAGCGCGTCCAGAGGCTTTGTTGACATATTTGCGCGTGAAAAGCTGCGGCTTTCGCGACGTGAATATTTTTAACCGCATTTTCGCCGAAAAAAATCTTTTTACGCTCTTCGACAAGTATTGCCGCACAGAAAACCTCACTTCCCTCGTTTTCTTTTGCAAGAAATGTATAGAAGCGCGCGGCGAGCTAAGCACAATACATATTCTTTCAAAGGTCAATCAAGCCGACTTCTCTCGAGCGTTTGACGACGCTTTGCGTATGTTTCACCGCTATTTTCGCTATGTGCCAACCGATTTGCGCGGCGAGATTTATCACGAGGGCTTTACGGAGGCGAACCACAACGCGCTTTCTGAGATTAGCTACAAGTGCGAAAACAAAAATTGCAAATTCAGCTACACGGCGGCGCAAAAAAATCTCGAAGACGACATCGACGGCTATTCGTTCCGTTTGCCGCGCGATTCCTACACGCTTTGCGACATCGGCATTCATCTTCACAACTGCGTTGCAAGCTACACAGATAATGTTTTAGAGGGAAATAGCACGATTGTGTACGCCGCAAAAGACGGAGAATACAGGATTTGCATTGAGATACAAGGCAAGGAAGCTTCTCAGGAGCTAACCAAGTACAACGCCACGCCGAACGAAGAACAACGCGCCGTTCTTTCCAAATGGCACGATAAACACGGCATAAAAGCCTAAGGAGAAAATAATGGTAATTATCAACGATTACGAAGATGAAAGAAAAGAAGCATTTTACAACGGTACACTCCCCTCTTACACCAAAGACATTCCATTTTCGGATATTATGATACACACTACTGGTTATGATAGAATTGGTGTTAGTATTATCGTTTGCGTTTTTCCTCCGTCAGAGATTGCCGCGCACAAACAAATTGCGATTCCACACGCTTATGTGATAGGAAAAGAGTCAGGAAAGATATTCTCTCGTTTTCGCATAGATGGCGCAGCACCAAAAGAAGCCTCCGAGCTTCGCACTCTTTTCGACACCGACCCGCAACTTGATATGTATGCGGAAAAAATCGTGAAGTGGATTTGGAAAGAACCTCGAAATATTTATTATGGAATAAACCGCACAAACTGGGAAGCAATGCAACATTCATGGCGCGACATGACGACATGAGAGGAATAGACCTGTTCGGAAACTAAAAACTTTTGCTGTAGCAAGGGGCTTAAGCCCCT
>CALBGU010000051.1 GCA_937893155.1 uncultured Treponema sp.
ATAGAATTTGCATTAAACATACATTGCGAGGTTAGCTATGTCTGAATTTGATTTTTCCGTGGACGATTTGGGACCGTGTAAAGTTCCTTCTCCAATCAAGCTTTCACGCGAGCACGGCGATTTCCGTGCAAGCTACGTTAAAGACGACTCTTTTGTGCGTTATCACGTTAATATTTACGGCGACGCAGAGCCAGACAAGGACGATAAGAGCAATCTTATGCAGAAAGCAGGTCCGCGGGAGTTTATATATTTCAATCCATCTCACGTTACTGCTGGTATTTGTACATGCGGCGGTTTGTGCCCGGGCTTAAACGATGTTATCCGTGCTGTTGTTCGCTGCTTGTGGAATCGTTATGGTGTGCACCGCATTAAAGGATTCCAGTTTGGATACAAGGGATTTTTCTCTGACCAGAATTTTGACACAATCGATTTGAACCCGACAAATGTTGATACAATCCACAAAATCGGAGGTTCATTCCTCGGCACTTCTCGCGGCGGCGGAAATCGCGTTTCTGATATTGTTGATTGCATTGAATCGCTCAATATCAATATGATGTTTATCATCGGCGGCGACGGTACCCAGCGCGGTTCTCTTGACATCGCGCGTGAAATCGAGAAGCGCGGGCTGAAAGTTGCGGTTGTGGGAATCCCGAAGACCGTTGACAACGATCTTGAGTTTATTGACCGCTCGTTCGGTTTTGAAACTGCCGTGCAGAAGGCGACCGAAGCTGTTGCTTCTATCCACATGGAAGCGATTTCACAGATTAACGGTATCGGCTTGGTCAAATTGATGGGACGTGAATCGGGCTTCATTGCAACAGCAACCGCGCTTGCAAGCCACGAAGCGAATTTCTGCTTGATTCCTGAAGTGCCGTTCGACCTTGACGGACCAAACGGGTTCTTGGCTGCGCTTGAAAAACGCCTTGAAAAGCGACATCACGCAGTTATCATCGTTGCAGAGGGCGCGGGACAGGATTTGCTCGTTACGACCGACCAGACTGATGCTTCTGGCAACAAGAAGTTGGCGGACATCGGCGTGTATCTTCGCGACAAGATTACCGAATACTTTGCGGCAAAGGATATTCACATCAACTTGAAGTACATCGACCCGGGCTATCAGGTTCGTGCGGCGGTTACCACAGCTAACGACTCACTTTATTGCGAGCGTCTTGGCAATAACGCTGTTCACGCGGCTATGGCAGGAAAGACAAAGATTGTTATCGGCTTGGTACACGGAAAATATGTTCATATCCCGATTGAGATGGCGACAATGCGCAGAAAGAAGGTTGACCCAGAGGGTTCACTCTGGAGAGACGCACTCGACGCAACAGGTCAGCCAATCGTGATGGTGAACAATATGAACTCTATCAAAGAGCGTCTTGCTGCTGCAAAATAACAGATAAATCCTAAGACGAAAGGGACTTCAATGCGGAGTCCCTTTTTTATTTCTCTCTTTTCTTTCGAGATACCTTGCAGATGAGGATTGTGTATTAAGATGTAACTAACAAGACAAGGGAGTGGCAATGCTGAATTTTTCCGAGATACTAAGGGGCTTAACAGATACCATTATTCTTGCAGAGTTGATAGAAGGCGATAGCTATGGCTATCAAATCAATAAGGCGATAAGCGAATTGAGCGAAATTAGCTTTGAGCTAAAAGAAGCGACGCTGTACACATCGTTTCGGCGGCTTGAAGAAAAAAAGCTCATCACGTCTTATTGGGGCGATGAAAACTCTGGTGCAAGACGGCGGTATTATTCGATTACCGATGAAGGCAGGAACTTTTACCAAGAAAACAAAAAGGATTGGGAAAGGATAGAAGAGCTGGTGCGGAAGTTGCTGAAATAGCAAAGTGTGTTTGAAAAGGGGGAAACAATGAATACCAAGATTAAAAACTATGTTGATGTGCTGTTTAATGATGTGCCAACGACACGAAAGGCGCAGGAGCTCAAAGAGGAGATTCTTGCTGATTTGAATGAGCATTATGCCTCTCACATCGCCGAAGGCAAAAGCGCGCGGGTGTGTAAAAATAGCTTTGCCAGAGAACTTTGACGGCTCTATCCGAGTGCAGTGCACAACAGCGATGCTCTGACGCAAAATTATTCGCTGTTGTGCTCTGAAAATCAGTCGGGGAGTTTGAGGTCTCCTTTTTTTATCCAGCCGATTTTTTTAAGATAACTGCACACCGCAAGCGAAATCACGCCGGGAAGCACAAAGCAAATGAGCGCCAGTCCTGCCCAATCGAGTGCGGAAGGCGAGAAAAACGGATTTGCCGCCCAACCGGTAATCACCCCGATTTGTCCAACCAAACCGCACGTTCCCATACCGCTCGACACGGCAGGTCCGTTCATCTCGAGCGCAAAAAGGCACGTCGCAATCGGTCCGGTGATGAGAGAAGCAAGCGTGGGCGGAATCCAAATGCGCGGATTTTTGATGATGTTCGGCATTTGAAGCATCGATGTTCCCAGTCCTTGCGACACAAGCCCGCTCCAGCCGTTTTCCGAAAAACTCATCACTGCAAATCCAATCATCTGCGCCGAGCAGCCAGCCACCGCTGCCCCGCCTGCAAGCCCTGTGAGACCGAGTGTGGCGCAAATTGCCGCCGAGCTGATGGGCAGTGTGAGCGCAAGACCCACAATAACCGAAATCAACATTCCCATAATGAACGGGCGCTGTGCCGTTGCCCACATAATCACATTGCCCACATAATTTGCGGCGATTCCGATGTATTTTGCCGTCAAAACCGTGAGCAAAATGCCTGAAAGAATCGTTACGAGCGGCGTTACGAGAATGTCGATTTTTGTCTTTTTGCTCACCGCGTTGCCACATTCTGAGGCAATTATCGCGATAACCAAAACGGCAAGCGGACCGCCTGCCCCGCCCGACACGTTCGCCGCCGCGCCCACCGCAACCAGCGAGAACAGCACCAGCGGCGGCACGCTCATTGCCGAGCCGATTCCCACCGCCATCGCCGCACCGAAAACCTTCGGGTCAGAGGCAAACGTGCCTGCGCTTACCAAATAATCGAACACGGCATTTTCGCCGAGTCGCAAAAACTGTTGCCCGAGCGTTTTTACGATTGTTCCCACCAAAAGCGATGCGAAAAGCCCTTGCGCCATTCCGCCGAGCGCGTCAATGAAATACCGTTTTGCGTATTTATTCATTTTTTCCTCCGATTGCTATGATATAATTTTCAGCGTTCCTCGTACAGAGCAATGACAAAATTTTTTGTCTGTGGTACACTTTTGATATGAATGCAATCGAACTGAAACATATTTGCAAAACATATCAAATGGATAAAGTTTTGGTAAAAGCCGTGGACAATGCGACGTTTTCCATCGAAAAAGGCGATTTTGCCGCGATTTCAGGACCGTCTGGCTCGGGAAAATCCACGCTGCTGAATATAATCGGGCTTGTCGATTTGCCGTCGGCGGGGAGCGTGATTCTTGACGGCAAAGACGTGTATGCGGGGGTAAATCTGGAGAAAAGCGCAAGCGCGCCCCTGCGCCTCGATTCAATGATGACGGAAATGCGGCGCACGCACTTGGGATTTATTTTTCAAACGTTCAATCTGATTCCTGTTTTGAATGTGCGCGAAAATGTGGAATTGCCGCTCAAACTCGGAAAATCGCCTGCCGTTGATTCGATGAACAAAAAAGAGCGCGATGAATGGATTGATTATCTTTTGCAAACGGTGGGATTAACGGACTGGAAACGTCACACGCCGTCGGAACTCTCTGGCGGGCAGCGGCAGCGCGTGGCAATCGCCCGGGCGCTCGTTACAAAAGCCCCAGTGATTCTTGCTGACGAGCCGACCGCAAACCTCGACAGCAAAAACGGTGACCAAATCCTTGAGTTGATGAAAAAATTGAACGAAGAACTGAAAACCACGTTTGTATTTTCCACGCACGACCAAAAAATTGTGAATATGGCAAACCGCGTTATCAAAATCCGCGACGGCAAAATCGTTGCATAAACTGCACGGCTAAAAATCCGCGAGATGCTGGATATTCGGCATCTCTTTTTTTAGGAAATGCAAAAAATCGCAAAAATCAGTGCCAAAATGATAAAAAAAACATATATTCCCACGCCGAACCAAAACAGCGCAGGCTCTTCATCGCGCCGTACGCTTCCGCTACGAAAATAGATTTCGCCCTCCGTCATCGCTTCGCACAACATCGCAGAAAGTGCCGCCGTAGAAAAAATGAATAAGAACATTTCGCGGCGAAAGATAAGAAATGCAACGGCAAAAACAATGCTGATGATAGAAACAAAACGTGCAATCTCCAAAACAAAATCGCGCACGGACTGCGGTGTTTTGGACGAACTTTTGCTGTCGATGCTCCAAAAAAGATAGGCAAAAAATATCCACACCACTGCCGCTAAAACCACGTTCATCGCGTCTTCCGTGATGATTCCTCGCCGAGAGGCATACGCAAAAACGGCGCCTGTGCTGGAAATCACAATCGGGATTTTGTTTCCCGCGCGAAATCCGTTGTCATAATTCGAGAGGAGTGGCGGTCTGTGCGAAAATGTCGCCTGCACCGTGCCTTGCTCGTCTTCGTATTCCACTTCGACTTTTATCACCGTGTGCGAATAGCGACCGTGCCCCTCTCTGACTCGCTGTGCCTGCTTTACGATTGCAATGCGGACATCGCCGGTGCGCAGTGCGGAAACGTCGTTCAAAAGCTGAATCACAGAAAATCCAGCTTCTCTACAAAAATCTGCAAAAGGCTTAAGTGCTAAAAAATCGCCTACTGGAGCGCAATCTTTATTGCTCAAAGCACTAAGTGGCACCACCACGCCTGTTTTTCTTTCCATACCTATGATCACCTCTTTTTACATTGTAACACGGGAAGATTAAAAAATAAAGTTTTTTTTTCGCAAAAAGCGCAGATGGAAAAGTATGCGCAATCCTTTTTACAAAGCTTTTATTAAGTCTAAAATGATTTTTCTTTTTTGCGGAACAAGCCGCCTGTAGTTTTCTAAAAGAATTTCTTGGTCATTTTTTGTATTTGTTGAGATTGGGGGAATCACGTTATTTCCTTCAATAAGATATTCTACGGTTGTTCCAAGGGCTCGGGCAATTTTTACGGCGCTTTCGGCACTTGGCATTGAATTGTGGGCGCTTAAATAATTGTCTAGTGTCTGCTTTTTTATTCCGCTTTTTTTTGCAAGCTCTTTTACAAGCGGTTTATATTGATTTAAATCAATAATATTTTCAATAAAGAAAGGAACACCAATTAAATTATTTTTTTTATTTTCTCGATTTAAAGAAAATATAAAATAATTAGGGGGTGAATAAATTTTAGTTAATATATCCATATCATTATATGTTTTACAATTTTTACAAAATAATTTTTGCTTTTTTGTACCTTGAAAATCCAAACATCGTGCAATAGATAAAGGAAAATTATTACTCTTTGATATATATCCATCAATATCTAATTCCAAAGTCTCATATGCTTTAATATGAAAAAATTCAATTTGACATTTGGAACATTTTTGCGAATTCATTTCGAACCAATGAAAATTAAGTGAAATAATTGATTTATTTGATTTCATATAACTATTATTAAAATCTTCTATTTCTTTTTTTTTACTTGTATTACCACTACTAATAATATATTGTGTTTTCATAAAATTTATTTCTTTATGTAATGCACTTAATATAAATAAAATTAAATCATTTGGATTTCTTTTTTCATTTGTACTATATACTGCATTTTTTCTACCAAATATTTTTAATAAAGTGCCCGGCTCATATATCTGTTGTTGATTTGATTCGGGATAGGGATAAAAATGTAGAAATAATCTATGAATAACAAAAGCGATGGGACAGTTATTAATATTATCCACGAAATATTTGGTATTTGTTGTCTTGATAAAATAACTTGATAAATTTCTGGAAGTAGCTAATAATTGTAAAACGGAATTAAGATATGAGGTATCTCCTAAATTTACTAAACCAGTCTTTGGCGCTTTAGTATAATATGAAAAAGAAAAATTATCTGGTCTTTTAATATTACTATTTTGCATTTGGAAATTTTGACCTTGAGCTGCAGGATTTACACCCATATTCATCATATTATTATTTTGATTATTATTTTGATTGTTATTCATGTTATTCATATTGTTCATATTATTTTGCTGATTGTTGTTTATATTATTTTGCTGATTGTTATTCATATTATTTTGCTGATTGTTGTTCATTATTTGTTTTTGATTATTGTTCATGAAATTATTATTTATTTGATTATTATTTATATTGTTATTATTATTGTTATTCATATTATTATTATTGTTCATATTATTATTCATATTATTATTCATATTATTATTCATATTGTTATTCATGTTATTGTTATTGTTCAAATTATTGTTATTGTTCATATTATTGTTCATATTATTAAATATATTATTATTAATATTATTGTTATTATTCATATTATTATTATTGTTCATATTATTTTTCATTTTATCCATATCATTATTAATCATATTACTCATTTGAATATTATTATTATTATTAATAGGTGAATCTAAATCAGGATATTTCATTTCTTTATTTTGTTGATTAATTCGTTGATTATTTTGTGGATTATTCATTGGATTACTCGCTGAATTATCATAATTGCTCATTATATTATCTTTTATTTGATTATTCTTAAGAGCGTCTAATACAGCATTACTTTGAATATTTGCAGGATTTATATTGTTATTATTCATGTTATTATTCATATTATTATTATTTCCTGCCTCAAAAAAAGGATTATTGCTTTGAATATTATTTTGATTTATCATATTTTGCTCAGGATTTGGATTACTACTTTCGATTTGCATATTATTATTAAAATTATTTTGCTCATTAGTTTTATTTATATCATTTTGATTCATTTTCATTACATTCTCATTTAATTGTGAAGGATTATTGTTATTGCTATTATTAATATTGTTATAGTTATTACCAAAATTATTATATGGTTGATAACCTTGATTATTTTGATTATTATAATTATTATTATAATTATTCATATTAAAGCTATTTTGTTGCTTTTCAGGATTATTATTTTGTTCAGCTATGTTCATATTTTGATTATTTTGATTTATATTATTATTATTTAGCATTGGATTTTGAATAGATTTTTGACTTTGGGGAATATTATAATTCTGATTTTGTGGTGAAGCTTGATTTTGAGGATTAGTTTCTCCTTGATTATCATTTAAATTTTGAAGTGGATTGCTTAAATAATTTTCAATATCTTCATCTTGTTGATTAATATTATTTGGTGGTTTATTCTGCTCTTGAGGATTACTTTGACTTTGACTTTGATTATTATCATTTAAATTTTGAAGTGGATTGCTTAAATAATTTTCACTTTCTCCTTCTTGTTGATTAATATTATTTGGTGGTTTATTTTGTTCCTTGGGAATACTTTGGTTTTGGCTTTGATTATTATCTATATTTTGAAGTGGATTGCTTAAATAATTTTCACTTTCTCCCTCTTGTTGATTAAAAATAGAAAATTCTTTTCCATCATATGGTGGTTTGCTTTCTCCATTATTATTATTATTATTTTGATTATTTTGGTTGTTGTTTTGATAATTGTTTCCAAAATTAATATTAGAAAAATTATCCATAGGATGAGTATCTTGGCTGACATGGATAGAATTTACACAATTATTTCCTGGACTTACATTCATATCATTAGAAAATAGTTTATTTCCTTCTTGATTATTATTAGGAGGTTGATTTTGTGGTTGATTATTTTGAGGTTGATTATTTAAATTCGGATTATTATTATTAGCATTATTTATTAGTTTTACTTTAGGAGCACCGGTATTTTCACCATCGAATCTATCATCATAATCATCATTGTCTTGCATTTTATATAAAAAAAGAAAAAATGTTTATTAAATATATTTATTTATTTTATCTTTATTTTATATATTATATATTTTATTATACAAATTTTATCTAATTTTAATTTATTAATATATAAATTTATTGGGGATTGGGGATTGGGGATTGGGGATTGGGGATTGGGGATTGG
>CALBGU010000052.1 GCA_937893155.1 uncultured Treponema sp.
TGAAGCATTTGGTTGAACACGGCGCCGATTTGCTCCGCGCCCAGTCCCGTGAACACCCCGCGCGCGCTCTTTGCGATATACGCGAACATCCAGCCTGCAACCGTGGTGTAAAACATCATCAAAACGTAGTTCCCGATTGTTGCGATGTAGCCGTGAATGTGCCATTTGCTGCCTCTAGGCTCAAGTGCGTGGAAACTTTTTGCCGCGGATTTTCCCGAAGCGCGCCCGACGGTGAATTCCATCACCATAATGGGAAGCCCCAGCGCCACCAAAAACACCAAATAAAACAGCACGAATGCCGCGCCGCCGTATTGTCCTGTAATAAACGGAAACCGCCATACGTTTCCCAGCCCGATAGCGCACCCCGCGCTTGTCATAATAAATCCAAGTCTTGATTTGAAATTTTCTCTTCGTTCCATAAAAGAGAGTATAGCACATTTGCTGTTTATGCACTATCAGAAAAAGGGAAAAAGATTGCCGCAGCAAGTGCGGCATAAAAAAACCGGGATTGCTCCCGGCGTTTTTTGTTACAGCTTAAATTTGTTCATTTCTTTTTCAAGCGAATCGAGCGTATCGGTGTTTCGCACCACCGTGCCGTTGATGTTTTGCAGTGCTTTCATAATCTCGTCGGTGTTCGTCGTCATCTCAAGCATTGCGTTGTTCACACTGCAGTTGATGTCAACCAGAGATTGCATTTCGTCTTCCACGCGTCGGCTTTCCTTAACCATCGCAGACGCTTCGCTCCGTACCGTCATCGTTGAATCGTCAATGCTCTTCATCGCTTCGAGAATTTGGTTGCTGCCTTCGCTTTGCTCCGTCATTGCGTTCATCACCACGCTTTCCTGCTCGCTCACTTGCCGCGTCATATTAAAGATGAGCGCGAATTGCTCCTGCACGGCTTTTGTGCTTTCCGACACGCCCTTGATGACCGACTCAAGCTCGTTTAAGCTCTCGGCGATTTTGCGCCCCTGCAGATTGCTTTCGTCGGCGAGCTTTCCGATTTGGTCGGCAACCACCGCAAAGCCCTTGCCCGATTCACCTGCGTGTGCCGCCTCAATCGCCGCATTCATTGCCAAAAGGTTTGTCTGGTCGGCAATGCTTTGAATCACCGAACTTGCTTCGATTAAGCCCGCGCTTTCAGACAGGATTTTTTCTGCAAGATGAGCCGCGTCCTCAACCTTGCGCATACCGATTTCGCTTGCATCGTCGAGTTTTTGCGACTGCTCGCGGTTTTTGCCCAGAATATTCGTAACGCTGTTGATGTTGGCAACCATTTGGCGCACCGCCGCACTCGATTCCTCCACGCCCGCGCTCTGCGATTCAATGCTTTTGTTGAGATTTTCAATGCGGTCTAAAATCTCGTTGATGAACAAAATGGTGCCTTCAATTTTGTCTTCTTGGTTAGACATACTTTTTTGCACATTCGTAATCGTACCGACAATCGCGTTCATACACGCGCTCGTTTCGGTGATATTCGCGTTCAAATCCACGTTGATGCCGAGCGTTCCGTCCACGTTTGACTGCAAGTTTTCGAGCAATTTTTTTGTGTTGTCAAAAAACACGTTCAGGCTGTTGATAAGAATACCGATTTCGTCGCGCCCGTGAATCACGATTTTTTCGCGCGCATAATTTCCCTCTGCCAAATCGGCGGCAAATTTGTTGATTTTTCTGAGCCGCTTAAACAAAATTGCCACGATTGCGCCCATATTTGCCACGCTGAACACGAGGCTCGACACCATATACGGAATCCATTTCTGAACAAACGTAACAGCGAACACATAGCCGTTATCGCCGCTGTATGCGCGGTGCGACACGACGACCGTCGCCATAACGCCTGCGAACACGCCCCAAATCGTGAGCGCCATGGTGAGCATAATGCGGGTGATAACGCCGAATCGCACGGATTTTTCTTTGAGCGGCACAAACGAAGCCCAGTGCGAAAACGAAGCATACCACACCGCGCTAAAAAAGGTGGAAACCAAACACGCCGCATTTACCGACACATACATAATCGACCAAAAATCCGCGTCGAGCCCTGCGCTCTTTGCGCCCGCAAACGCGGCAAACGGATACACAAATCCGCCCAAAATCGGCGCAAAAAGCGTGAAAAACACCTTGGTATGAAACGCGGAAAGGGCGGTGCTGTAGCTTTGCTGTGAGCCGTCATAGGCTTTGATTCGCGCGGTGGTTATACGGTCAACGGCGAACACCGCGGCGGCAAACAGCGCAAGATACAAAATGACTGGCACGGAAAAAAAGACTTTCCATTGCTCTGCTGATGAAAAACAGCAGTCTGAATAAGTAGAAAAGAAAAAGCCATACACTGCGGGAAGTATGAATGTTGCCCAATACAGAACAGACACTCTTACGGTTGATTTTGAAGAAGATTGTTGTACATTTGTCATAATACGATATTGTAACATAAGAAACTGAGATTGAGCATAAAAAAATCGTTTTTGTCGCAGTTTTTTTTATGCCGAAAAAAACTTGGGCGGCGTTTTTTCGCGCTAAAAATCTTTGCACAAGTTCGGGCGGACTTTTTTAGTGCTATAATATTGAAAAATTTCAATGTTTCTTGCTTTTTTAGCACTAAAAACACTTCCCCAAAAGAATTTCCCGCTTTTTTAGTGCTAAAAAAGTTAAAAATCATCTCGGGCGGATTTTTTTCGGCTTTGTCATTGGCGAACTTGCCTTGCTGCCATTCATTTTATTCTGCCCAATGCCACGGC
>CALBGU010000053.1 GCA_937893155.1 uncultured Treponema sp.
GTTCGATTGCCTTAAAGACACAGCGCGACAAATTGGCGCAGGACGCGGCGGCAAAGGCGGCAGAAGTGCGAAAGCTCAAGATTGCAAAGCAGGGCGTTTTAGGACAAATCAACATTATCGAAAGCAAGAAAAAGGCACTTGTTGAAATCCGAAACAGTGTAGAAGCACGTTCACAGGAACTTTATGACCAATTAGTTAAAGACCGCGAGAGCGAAGAGCAGAGAATTCGCAACAAAACATACAGCACGGTAGAACTTGAGAACGGCAAACCGACGGCGGCGGCGTTAGAGCGAAGAGAAAAGCAAGTCATCAAGAGCTATGAAGATTTAACGAATAAGTTTTTTGCGGACGCAGAAGCGGTGAAGAAAAGCACGGCGAGCCAAGACAGCGCACTTTTGGCGGAAATCCGCGCAGACCAAAAGGCTCTGACGGCTTCGCGCACGGTGTCTTCTATGGGCGATGAGCTAAAGGTGAGTTTCGGCGGTTACGAAGGCAGCGTGAACGGCTGGCGGGCGTATCTGTCGCTGTATTCTGACGGCGTTTTGCTCTACACCGACAGCTTTATTGTGGATTATGCGACGCTGAGCGGCAAGAAAGCTCCGGATATGCAGACCGAGCTTGACGACGCAGTGATTGAGGAGTACACAAACAACGTGGATATGTATTCTTCGCTCCTCACGCGCGGCGACCCGATTATTTATTTTGAGCTGGACTACACGGCGAGCGCAGAGGCGGACGACAAGCCGAGCGCGTACCGCTTCAACTTCACGAATATCCGCGTGATTAACACTGTGAGCGGCAAAACCGTGCAGACAAGCGCACTGAACAAGACGCAGCCGAGAACGATGACACCAGCGCAGGAGCTGAGAGAGTTTGCGGGCATTGTAGAGAAAACAAAAGCAAAGTTTGACGCAGAGAAATATCCTGTTGAAGCCTATATGGCAAAAGGCTTGAGCCGTGATGTTGCAGAAAAAAATGTTGCCATTGATAAAAAGTTTGCAGAACTTTCTGGCGGTTCAAAGATGGTTGAAATACCGAATACAAATTTTGCAATGCTGAATACAGAAGTAACGCAGAAACTGTATCAAGCGATAATGGGCGAAAATCCGAGCAATTTCAAAGGCGATAATTTGCCTGTGGAGTATGTGAGTTGGTACGACGCAATATATTTTTGCAATAAGTTGAGCGAAAAATTCGACTATGAGCCTGTATATGCAGTGGACGGGAATACTGACGTAACGAAATGGATGTATACACCTCACAAAAGGGAGAAAATTCAAGGAGAAATCACGCAAAATGTAAGCGCAAACGGCTTTAGACTGCCAACGAGAGACGAATGGCAATATGCGGCGAAAGGCGGAGAGAACTACAGGTATGCAGGAAGCAACAACCTTGATGAAGTGGGGTGGTATAGGGATAACAGCGGAAAAACTACGCACCCTGTGGCGCAGAAGAAGCCGAACGGCTACGGGCTGTACGATATGAATGGCAATGTGGCAGAGTATACGTTGAAGGGTACTTTCTGTGGTGGCGATTGGAGTACCAGAGTAGATGATATCGTTAATGAAATGTCGGGAGCTGTAGACATCCAGCGCAGCGATCAAGGTTTTCGTTTTGTTCGCACAGTGAGCAAGTAGGCGAGCTGGAGATAGGCAGATGAACACAAACGGCGGATTTCTGAGAAACACTCTATGGGTAAAAAACTCAGAACCGCCGTTTTGGGCTACAATGCCGCGATTTCCGCAGGAGAAAGCCCCGTTGATTTCGCAATCAGCGCAATATCTACATTGGATTGCTTCAAGATTTTTGCAGTCGCAATTTTTCCAGCAATCATTCCTCTTTGCTCGGCACGCTCTTCTACGTCGCGTTCGTGGAGCTGAATGGCGAGATACTCATTCAAAAACG
>CALBGU010000054.1 GCA_937893155.1 uncultured Treponema sp.
TTTGTACGAGAAAAAGACGGCGCGCCTCAGGGCGATTCAGCGGGCGCAACGGCAGGCGGAGGAAAAAGAAAAGCGCAAGAAGAAAAACGCCGAACTCAAAGCCGCAAACTCCGTGTATTACCGCGGCACGCAAAAAAGCCTGTATCTGGAATTCTTGATGAGTCCGTCGCTGGTAAACAACACTGATAGCGCGGTAAAGTTGGGAGCGGGGCTTGTGGGAATGATAGAAGCGAACAAATGGTTTTCGTTTGGCGCAGACCTGTCATATTTGCTCGGTTCGCCCAGAAAAAGCAATCCCGGGTTAAATCTTGAGAATGGAGAAACGCTCTACATTGAAGAATATGGAGAGGAAAAAGATTTCAGTATGTTTTCTGCAAATGCAAGAGTTGAGTTCGGATACCCTGTCTTCTGGTTTTATCCTCACGTTTTTGCAGGGGCGGGCTTTTATAACGCAAGTTTGGACGGCAGTTCTAAAAATGGCTTATCTTTGGAATATGGCGTGGCTCTGGACTATTGCATAAGAAATCACGGTGTTGTGGGCTGCTCGTATAAAAGATTTGCAGAAATTGGATTAGGCGATATTAACGTGTTCGGCATTTATTTGGGCTGGCGGTTTTAAGGAGAGCAACAAATGAAGAGAAAAATTTTTGTAG
The DNA here is from genome assembly GCA_937893155.1 of uncultured Treponema sp. Taxonomy (GTDB): domain Bacteria; phylum Spirochaetota; class Spirochaetia; order Treponematales; family Treponemataceae; genus Treponema_D. The sequence continues at coordinate 654 of CALBGU010000054.1, forward strand.
CGTTTTTTGCAGCAGTTATTATGTGCCTTTTTTCTTGCGAAGACGGAAATTGGGACGAAGACTTGTTTGACGGATACGATGTGCTCGGAGGATTCGGGGAATATTCAGGTACCTCCAAAAAAGAATTTTCGATTGATTCAGAAGGTGGCGAAAAAACATTTACATTCCATGCAAGCGAAAAATATTATTGGGGTGTTTATGTTGAAGGTCGCTACTCAAAATACGACGTAACAATCGCGAAGGATAAGAACTTTTCAAAAATCATCGAAACATTCTCTACCGAAGATTCACAAGGTTCTGAAGTCTTCACGATAGACTCTGGAGGCTGTACCATCTATGTAAAGATTAAGAATACATACAAATTCAATCTCGACACTGGAAGTTCGTCAATCTCGGTTGCGTGGGCTTCAATGAACACTGCTCATTCGCCAGATGAAATATCGAATATATATCTTCATGAGGTTGATTCAGAGTAGTTTTTCAGGGCTTCGTATAATTCTGCGAAGCCCTCATCATTTTTGTTTTGGCTTTTGCGCGATTTTTGCAAAAACAGCCTGTGCTCAAGACCTCGCCTGCGAGGAGAGGGACAGGGGTGAGGTCTTGAGCACAGAAAAAGCAAGGGCGATAATTTCACCCCGTTTTATTCGCAACAAAAAACTTGAGAATTCCAAAAAAGCAGTTCATAATAGAAAGAGAGTATTACCAAAATGCTTGTTAAGGAAAAACAGTATGTGGAATTATAATTTTGTCATACCGAATATAATACTTTTGCTCACGTTTCTGCTCTTTTACTTCTCGCAGCCGCACATTCCCATTAGCCGAAACCGCTCGTTCCTGCGCGTCCTTTTTGTGGAAATCTTCGTCATTTTTACCGACGTTGTGGCAACGCTGTGCCTCGAAGATTTCTCCGCGTATCCCAGAGTGTTGCACATTGCGCTCAATGATTTCTTCTTTGCAGGCTTTATCCTGCGCACCTATTTTTTCTTTCACTTCACCTTTTCGCTCTTCAGGGCAAAATCCCAGCGCACCAAACGCGAAATGTTTTTGGGCAGCTTTTTTATGTGCGTGTGCCTTCTCATCGTGCTTGCCAATTTTGCATTTCCCACGCTCTTCATCATTGACCAAACGGGCTACCACCGCGGATTTTTGTACAATATCATCTATGTATGCGCCTTTTTTTACCTTGCGCTTACGTTCAGCCAACTTCTTGAAAACCGCAAAAAAATGCTGAAACACGATTTTTTAAGCGCAGTCATCTTTAACGCAATTCTGCTTTTAGGATATACGATACGCTTTTTATTCCCAAAGTATTTGATAATGGATTTATTTTGCCTGCTTGCCATCATCATAATGTATCTCTCGTTTGAAAATTCTGCGCTCTACCTCGAAAGCCGCACGGGCGCATTCAGTATGGAATCGCTTTCGGCACTGCTCGAAGAGCGCGTCGGAAAAAATAATTCGCTCATTCTGGGGATTTTGCTCCACAATTACAACGATATGCGCGAGATTTATTCAGGCACGCAAATCGACAGCGGCATTGCACTGATAGCCGAAAATCTGCGCAAAACATATCCCGCATTGTCGCTTTTTTATATCCACAGCGGGCGTTTTGTCCTTGTGGGAAACAGCGAATCGTACAACGTTGACAGCCTCAAAAAAGAAATCCGCGCCCGCTTTACAAAACCGTGGAAGAGCGCAGGCGACGAAATGGAATTATATCTTGATGTGCGATTCATCGAAGTGAGCAAAGACCTCTGCATTGTGAGCGCGGACAATATGCTCCACGCCCTCCTTACCGCGTTCAACAACAGCGGCATCGTCTCCGATAGCGATATGGTCATTTCAAAAGAAACCCTTGTCGTACTCGAAAAAAACACGGGCATAAAACGCGCCGTTCGCCGTGCCGTAGAAGAAAAGAGCGTCGAAATGTTTTTGCAGCCGCTCGTGGAAGTCGGCACCCACCGCCTCGTCGGTGCGGAAGCCCTTGCCCGTATTCGCGACGCAGACGGCTCGCTTCTGCCGCCCGGCGTGTTTATCCCTATCGCCGAAAAAAACGGACACATCAACAATCTAGGCGAGCAGATGTTTGAAAAAGCCTGTGCCTTTGTGCGCGACCACGACCTTGAAGCAATGGGAATTTCGTGGATAAACGTCAATCTTTCTCCGCTCCAGTTTTTGCAGAGCGATTTATCGAGCCGTTTTGCCGCGATACTCGAAAAATACGACGTGAGCGCCGAAAAAATCCATTTGGAAATTACCGAAGAAGCAATGATTGATTACGCGCTGCTTCAAAAACAAATCCAAAGTATGAAAAACACAGGCTTCGAGTTCGTCCTCGACGATTTCGGCTCGGGATATTCCAACGTTACGCGCCTCAAACAGTATCCCTTCATCAACATAAAACTTGATATGGAAATCGTGTGGGATTACTTCAAAAACTACGACCAGATTTTGCCCGCCTTGATAAATGCGTTTAAGCATATGGGATTTTCCATCACCGCGGAGGGCATTGAAAACAAAAATATGGCGGACGAAATGCAAAAACTCGGCTGCGATTACCTGCAGGGATTTTATTTCTCGCGCCCGCTTGCCGTGAGCGAGTTTATCCAAAAATACACCCCCAGCGACACCGAATATATGTGATTTTTCTTCGCAATAACAATGACGCAAGGGACTGAAGTTCCTTGTTACCGCAGAAGACGCAGATTCGTGTTCGGAATGACACGCTCTTTTTTTATTGAAGCCCGATTCTTAAACGCGCATTGAAAAAAAATGTTTACGAAGCCCGATTCTTAAAAGCGCATTGAAAATAAATGTTTACGAAGCCTGATTCTTAAAAGCGCATTGAAAATAAATATTTACAAAGCCCGATTCTTAAAGGCGTATTGAAAATAAACATTTACAAAGCCTGATTCTTAAAGGCGTATTGAAAAAAAATATTTACGAAGCCTGATTCTTAAAAGCGCATTGAAAAAAAATGTTTTTAAAGCCCAAAAACATTTCGCGCAGGCATCGAAAATGTTTTTGAAGGGCAAAACCATTTCGCGCAGGCAGCAAAAATATTTTTGAAGGGCAAAAACGGTTTCGCGCACGGTTTGCGTAATGAAGCGAAGGGCAAAAAAAATCTGCCGCAAGAATTTTTTTTCTGCGGCAGAGATAAAATCAGCAAAAAAACGTAATCCCCAAAAATTTCTTTCTTGAAAACGCTTAGTTGTATGCGTCTTCTTCTGTAAGATATTTCTCAAAGCCCTTTGCAATGGATAATACCCATTCAATCGTGCCGTTGAGATTTTCCGCATTTATACCGCCGTCTGTGCAGACGTAATGCTCCAAGCGAATTGCGCCGTCGTTTTTGTAATATGCCGCCGTGCAAAAGATTTTATTGCTGTTCCATTCGTTCATAATTTTGTAGAGCCGACTGTCTGAAATCATATCTGATTTTTTCCAGCCTGTATGAAAGCGAAGAAGCTGCCTTTTCGCGTCAATTTCCACGAAAATCTTAAAATCGTCGGTCGTAATCTTTAAGTCGTCGTCTTCAGTGAGTGTACATATCGAACGATAATCATTGTTCAGCAAACTGCGAAGATTATTTCCTGTAATTTGACTTGGCAAAAGCTCCTGTGAAAACACGAGAGATGCAAGCGTTATACATAAAAAAAACGAAAAAATTTTTCTCATTTCTGCCTCCTTAAAATTATTCTAATTCACATTTATGAATTTTCAACAAAAATTTTATGTTTTGATGAACGTTTTACAATATCATTTTTTCAAAAATTTGCAAAATAAAAAAAGTGGTATTATACTATTGGAAACGTTTTTATGAGGAGCATTTATGAGAAAAGAGATTGACGCATTTTTGGCTATGCACAATTTTCCGGTACGGCAGAATATTAACGCCGTGGTTGACGCGGTGCTGTATGATATGGAATCAGGGCTTTCTGGCTCGGGATTGAGCGCGGGCGAAGAGATGATTCGCACATTTTCGCTTCCGCCCAAAAAAAAGCCGGCGAATGAAACGGTTATTGTGATTGACGCGGGCGGCACAAACTTCCGCTCGTGTTTGGTAACGTTCGACCGAAACGGCGTGCCTGCAATCAGCGAGCTTGAAAAAACAGCGATGCCGGGGATTGCAAAAGAACTTTCAAAAAAGGAATTCTTTGACCAGATTGCCGCGAATTTGGAACATCTCAAGAATAAAGCGTCAAAAATCGGTTTCTGTTTTTCGTATCCAATGCAGATTACCGACGACGGCGACGGTATTTTGAACGGATTTTCAAAAGAGGTAAAAGCGCCCGAGGTTGTCGGCTGCAAAATCGGTCAGTGCTTGTCCGACGCGTTGGTTGAACACGGCTGGAATCGTCCGCAGAAAATTTCGCTCATCAATGATACGGTGGCGGCTCTTCTTGCAGGCGCGAGCAGAAGCGGCACGGGTTTTGATTATTCATCGTACATCGGCTTTATCTTGGGGACGGGTATGAACATCGCCTACATTCAGGGCGCGACTGATTTTATGAAGAGTCAGATTGTGGTGTGTGAGTCGGGCAAATTCAACAAGCTGACCGATTCGGATTTTGACCGCGAGCTTGACAGCCACACAACTGCCCCGGGCACGTTCCGTCTGGAGAAAAAATGCAGCGGCGCATACTTGGGAACGGTGGCGTTCTACGCGATAAAAGCGGCGTGCAAAGACGGTTTATTCTCAAACGGCGTGGCGACGGCGTTGGCTTTGTTGCAGTCGCTTTCGCTGATTGAGATGGATAAATTCTTGCACGCGCCGCTGTGTGCTGATTCAGAGCTGGAAAAAATCCTTTCGGAAAACGGCGCGAGAGAGGCTGATTATCGCACTTTGTATTACATTTGCGATGCGGTGGTTGAGCGAAGCGCGCGGCTTTCGGCGGCGATTTTGGCGGCGGCGGTTATCAAGAGCGGTCAGGGCAGCGACCCCGTGCACCCCGTGTGCATTGTGTGCAACGGCACGACGTTCTATAAAACGCACGCGGTGCGCGACCGCATTGCAGGCTATCTGGAAGAGGTTTTGACCTCCCAGCGCGGTTTGTATGTGCATCTTGTGAGCGTGGACGACGATATTACGGTCGGCACGGCAATTTCCGGCTTGGTCTGATTTTTTATAAACCATTTTTTATGCACAAGGCAGAGGGATTCTTTCCCTCTGTTTTTTTTTCTTGCTGCAACGCTGCGCCGTGCTTTAAACAGGAATTTTTTGGTCAATGTAATGTGCATTGGGCAAAAAATAGAAATTTTTTCCTTGCTGCATCAGTGCGCCGTGCTTTAAACAGAAATTTTCTCGTCAATGTAATTTACAGCGAGCAAAAAACGGTGATATTGCTTCCCGCGTCAATTACTCGGAATGACAAAAAAAAGAAAAAAGTAACTTATGATGTTACCTTTGTGAAGCGGATATTTGCTACAATGAAGAGCGTGGAGGACGAAAATGAAACTTATCGTAAAAGACGACATCGATATTGACATTGACGGCACGGTTTATCGTTATTTTATGACGAATAATTACACGGTGTTGGGCGAAAAGCTCAAAGAATACGACTGCCGAAACGTGTATATGAATGATTTGCACGAAAACAATGCGCTTTCTGTGCGGGTGCGCGAAAAAATGGAAGAGCTGGGCGCGTGCTATTCGCTGACGGTAAGCCACGGCGCGAAGGTGCTCAATTATTATGTGCAGGGCAAACCTCCGATGATTGCGCGTCTGGAGAATCTCAAGCCGACTATGCCGAAGCGGGCGAAACATCTCACCGAAGAATATCGCAAAAAAATATGGACTGAAATCTCTAAAGCGTTTTCGTCGGTGTATGATAATCCCTCTTACGATATGAATGTAATAAAAGATTGGGATTTGGCGTTTTTTTGTTCTCACCTCGTGCACGGAAAATCTGCGGAATATTATCTGTATTTGATAATGAACTGTTATGGATTGAGCAATGTGCAAAAGAAAATATCATTTCAACAGTTTCTTGACGTGCTGATTTATCATCACGTTGCGCGCGGACAAAAAATTTCGGATATTTACAAAAATTCGGGTATGAATAAAGAAACGTTCAGCCGAATTCGCTCTGGAAAAATTGTGCGTCCCGAGTTTAAGTCGGTTTTGCAGCTCGTGCTGGGGCTAAAATTGCCGTGGCTGTATGCGCTGATACTGATTGATACGGCGGGCTACACGAGCGAGATACGAACGAGCGTGGGCATTACCGTTTTTGAGAGCATTGTGCACGGCAATTATAGCATTGACGACATCAACGAAAAATTGTGGAGCGAATGTAAAGAGACGATTGGTTTTACGGTGCGCGGCGAGGAAATGTCGGGGAAAAACACGACAAAAACGGAGAAAAAAAGGGATAAAATACGGCTATGAGCAAAATTATACAGCACGATTTATTCAAAGTAAAAGCGGATTCGATTATGGTTTTGAATGCTTTTCGTTCTGACATTCTGACGCTTTTAAAGTTTTATGGCAGCAAAATGCTTGAAGAACTGAAACTGCTTTATGAGAATAACAACGACAAAGACAATCTGCAAAATCTAAAGAACTTCATTTTTGAAGTGGATAACGTAAAGCAATGTATTAAGAACAGAATTGCAGAAGATGATAAAAGCGGGGCGCATAGCCGCGTGTTTCAAATAGTCGGCGAAGGGATATTCATCAATCTGATAAAGGCGGTTGGCGGGCTTGATGCGTTTTTGCAGTTGTATCAGAGTGCTGAATATGACGACAGTTTTAAACTGCGCGTACTCAACACTGAAAAGATTGAAAATATCAATGCGCGATATGTTCTTCTGCCCGAGCTTGACTGCGATTATTCGGAAAAACTATGGCAATTTTTCGATTCTGGAGATTACGAATACGAGGAGGGGCTTGATATTGATATTGAAAATTCGTTCATTAATATGTATCGGCGAGCGGTGGAATATGCAGACTTAAAAGGCTTTGCTTCTCTTGCAATTCCCGTTTATGAACCGTGTCTTTTGGGCGGAAGTTGGATTATGCCGTTTCAAGTGTGTCAGACGGCTGTTGACCAAGACAACGGTTTTTCAGAATCGAAAATGCAGGTGTATATTACGCTGTACGAAGAGATTTATACGCAGGCAACGGAAGTAAAATATGAACTATCGCGCTACATAAATGCCGAATACATCAAAGCAAACGAAGTGAACCAGACTTTTGCGACGGGCGAAAAATATGTTCCGATTTTGCTTCCTGCGATTGATAAAGACGGCAAGCGGGCGAAAACATTCGTTGAAGTGTTGAACGATTATATTGAACGCTACACCGTGCAAAATCACAAAAAAGTCAGCGACATTTACAATAAAATCTCGCTTGACCGCCGCGCATTTTCGCTTTACAAAAGCGGCAAAGAAAAGCCGTCCAAGCGAAAAATAATCGAGCTTGCCATTGCGTTGAATCTGCCGCTCGCCGACGCAGAACGGTTTTTGCAATCCGCGGGCTATGTGTTTTTGGAAAGCGACACGGCGGAGCGGATTCTCAAGCAAAACATTGCATTTTCTTGCTATGACATCGTAAAAATCAACGATGAACTGTACAGGGCAGGAATAGAAAAACTCATTGGCTGCACGGAATGACGAAAGAGAAAAAATTCCGAATCACGTTCGGAATGACGCACAAAACGGAAGGAGAAATTATGATTTATTTTGTTTTTCGAGCGTGCGGAGGACGGTCAAAACGAGTTCTTTTTGATTCAGCGAAAGCGAATGATACGACTTCAACAGCTCTGTGTCTTTTGAAATCACGGCGTTTTTTTTGCCCGTCAAAAGATATTCAACCGACACATTGAGTGCTTTGGCGATTTTGTATGCGTTCGTTACGCTCGGTTCTTGCGGATTGGTCATAAGATAGTGGTCGATTGTGCGCTTGCACACGCCTGAACGTTCGGCAAGTTCCCGCGTGGTAAATCCTTGATAGCGCATTTCGTCTTTCAAGAAAGAAGCAAAACTCATATCCGTATGATACCGTTTTTAGCGTGAATAAAGCGGATATTGACAGTAAAACGGGTATTGCATTATAGTGAATTACGCTTATAGCGGTATGTTATAAAAAAATAAAAGCGTATGCTTTTAGAAAATATCTTCAAAAATCGGAGGAAAGATTATGAAGAAGTTATTTGGTTTTGCCTTAGCGGCAATGGTATCAGTGGCAAGCATTTTTGCAGGTGCGTTGGACGATATGGGCATTTACGGAAAGCTCAATGCAGGTTGGACGACTGGTTCTGTGCGCTATGACGTAGACGGTTTTTCTGGTGCAGAAGGTTTTTCTGGGTTTGAACTCTATCCTGCGCTCGGACTTGAGCCAGCAGCAACAAAATTCGAGGACAAGCCGTTTGACCTTACTTTTGAAGCAGCCGTCGATATGATTTTCGGAAAGGTTGACCTTTACGACAGCGCAAAAGTTACGGCAATTACGCCTGCTGTTACTGCATTTTTCAACTGGCATTTTGAAGACAGCGATTCTGCGTTCTTGCAGAAATTCGTGCCATACGGTGGCGTTGGACTCGCAGTCCCGATTCAGATGGTGAAGTTTTCTTACAAAGCGCTAGATGCCGAAGCAACGCAAGCAGCAATAATGAAGGGTGATTTCTCTGCGCGGATATACAAAGACGAGGATTACAATTCTACTGTCGTTGGCTTTGACCTTACGTTCCTCGTTGGTGCGCGCTATGCTCTCACGGACAAAATCGAAGTAAACGCGGAAACGGGCTATAATTGCATTAGCATGAACAACTGGTTCTTGCGCGGCGGCGCGTTGTATCGCTTTAAGTAATGCCGAAAGGTTACTGAGCGATTTTCACACGCATTTTCACTCTCCCCGTTTTTGAACAGAGAATTTCCCTGTGCAGAAACGGGGTAAAAGAGTTTAAAAAGGGGAAAGAACTATTTGAAAAGTGCGGAATTAAACTCGGCGAGCGAGGAAAAAAAGAGAAAAAAATAAAAAAGTCACACGCGATGTTACCTTTTTCTCTCTAAACTGCGCTAAAGTGTACTCATAACGGCACGGAAAAAGGAGCAGTTTTATGAAGAGATTTTTTACGTTAGTTTTGTTGTCGGTGATTTCATTAAGTGCAGGGTTTGCGATTTCGCTTAATCAGTTGCACATTGTTGCGGACGACGGAACATATCTTGGCTCGTTTGAGAACAGATATTCATCTAATTCTGTTTACAACGAATACGGCGATTATGGTTCAAAGTACAGTTCGAAGTCGATAATGACGGAAACTCATACGGCAGGCTGTCGATAAACCGCTATGCTTCGGGAGTTACAAAACAAAGTTATCAACTTGCGCTTGAACTTTTTGCTCTGCAAGAGTCGCTTTAATTTTGAATTACTTTTTTTACAAACAGGAGCTTTTTGTATGAAGAAGATTTTTATAGTTTCTTTATTGACATTGATTTTCTTTTCGTGTGGCACGACAAAAAACGTTGTTAATACAAGTGAAAAATCGCAAAGTCAAACATCACAACAAACATCAATGCCGTTCCCGAAAAATGATTCTGCTTATCAAGAAGCGTATTCTTGGCGTACAAACAGAATTGATAGCACAATGATTTCACTCAAAAACAGCAATGTCGATTCGCTTAGATATTCCGCCACAGAGCGATATGTGTCTGAAATTGTCCGAAAAATCAAAGGAATCGCACGTAGCGATTTTGAAAAAGCAAAAATGGCACACGACATAATCGCGCTAACAATCAGCTATGACGCAAAAGGATATTGGAGCGGCTACACTCCAGAACAAGATT
>CALBGU010000055.1 GCA_937893155.1 uncultured Treponema sp.
TTGGTAGTGGCAGGAGAATATAAATGGCAGCTTCAGACCCAATAGCAGATATGCTTACTAAAGTCAGAAATGCGGCGCAGGTCCGCCACGAGAGTGTAGATATTCCTACATCAAAGCTTAAGCTGGAAATCGTGAAAATTCTGAAAACAGAAGGTTATATTAAGAACTTCAAGAAAGCAAATGATGAGAATGGTCATAGCATTATTCGCATTTCGTTGAAGTATGATGAGAAGAACGAACCGGTTATCCATGGTTTGGAAAGAATTTCAACTCCTGGTCGCCGTGTTTATTCTGGTTACAAAGATATGCCTCGTGTCTATAACGGATACGGTACAATCATCGTTTCTACTTCTTCAGGTGTAACAACCGGCAAGAAGGCTTCTGAGAAGATGGTTGGTGGCGAATTGCTCTGCAACGTTTGGTAATAGGAGGAAGAAATGTCTAAGATTGGAAAACTTCCTGTTGCTATTCCTGCAGGTGTTACTGTTACGGTTGCGCCGTCTTTGGTTACTGTAAAAGGTCCAAAGGGCGAGCTGAAACAGGATTACAATGATAACGTGAAAGTTGAAGTCAAAGGCTCGGAAGTTATTGTTACTCCGACAGCTGAGAGTAAGGCTGCAAATTCAGCTCATGGTCTTTATCGCAACCTTATTTCAAATATGGTTACTGGTGTTACCACCGGGTATACCAAGTCTTTGATTATCACTGGTGTTGGTTACCGTGCTGAAGTGCAGGGCAAGTTGCTTGTGATGAATCTTGGTTATTCAACTGATTTCATTGCGGCAATTCCTGAGGGCTTGTCTGTTGTTGCAGATGCTCAGGGCAAAATTACTGTCACTGGCATTAGCAAGCAGCAGGTTGGTGAGTTCTGCGCTCAGATTCGTAAGCTTCGTAAGCCTGAGCCTTATAAGGGCAAGGGAATTCGCTACGAAACTGAGGTTATCAGACGTAAAGTCGGTAAGACTGGCGTGAAATAAGGTGAAAGCAGTATGTTCAAGAAACTGAATGATAAAAACAGAAAGCGTCTGCACAGAAAGATTCACATTCGTAAACAGATTTATGGAACTGCAGAGCGTCCTCGTATGACTGTAACACGCAGCAATACAAATCTGTATGTGCAGGTTATCGATGATGATGAGGGTAAAACTCTCGCTTCTATTTCTACTCTTGAAAAAGATTTTGCGACGTTGAAAGCTAATATCGATGGTGCTACTAAGCTCGGAGAGGCTTTTGGAAAGCGTCTTGCTGAGAAGAACATCACTACGGTTGTGTTCGATCGCAACGGTTATCTGTACCACGGTGTTGTAAAGGCTCTTGCCGATGCTACCCGTAGCGCAGGAATTAAATTCTAGGAGCTACTATGAGAAGTGATGATAGAGAGCAGCCAAAGGAATTCGTGGAGAAGTTGGTAAAACTTAACCGAACTGCGAAAACCGTAAAAGGCGGTCGTAGAATGGCTTTTTCTGCTTTGACTGTTGTCGGCGACCAGAAAGGTCGTGTCGGATACGGATTTGGAAAAGCAAACGATGTATCTGAGGCAATCAGAAAGAGCATTGACCGTGCAAAGCGCAATCTTGTTGTTTTTCCAATGAAAAACGGCACATTGCCTCATGAGATGCTCGGCAATTTCAAGAGTTCATCAGTGCTTATCCGCCCAGCTTGTCCAGGTACTGGAGTTATTGCTGGTGGTGCAGTTCGTGCTGTTATGGATGCTGCAGGAATTACCGATGTTGTTTCAAAGTCATTGGGTTCAAATGCTTCTGTAAACGTTGTGCGTGCAACTTTTGATGCTATTTCAAAATTGATGGATGCACGTACGGTTGCAAAGAACAGAGGCAAAACCCTCAAGGATTTGTGGGGTTAATTATGGCTGCAAGAATTCGTGTTACTTTGGTTAAAAGTGTTATTGGTCAGTCAAAGGATAAAGTTGCAACAGTTCGTTCACTCGGATTGAAAAAACTTAATTCTTCTGTCGAGCACGATGCAAATCCTTCTGTTCTTGGAATGGTTGCTAGTGTGAGCCATTTGGTAAAGTGTGAGGAGCTTAACTAATGTCAGATTTTATTCTTCAAGCACCAGAGGGTGCAAACAAGAAAAAGCGGATTGTCGGTCGTGGTTCTTCATCAGGACGTGGAACGACAGCAGGAAAGGGCAATAAAGGTCAGCAGTCTCGCTCTGGCGGAAAGACGTATGTTGGTTTTGAAGGCGGACAGATGCCTTTGTATCGTCGCATTGCTCGTCGAGGATTTTCTAATGCTCCATTCAAAAAGAATGTTTTTAGTTTGAATGTGGCTGTTCTTGAAAGCAACTATTCTGACGGTGAAACTGTTAGCAAGGAAACTCTCATTGCAAAAGGTCTTCTTAATGAAGGCAATGCGATTGTGAAGATTCTTGGCAACGGTGAACTTTCAAAAAAACTGACGGTGAATGTCGATAAATTATCTGCTTCTGCAAAAGAGAAAATCGAAAAAGCAGGCGGTACAATTATCGCTGAGTCTTCAGAGAAAAAATAAGGCGGCGGAGTAAAAAACATGGCAACTAATCCTGTTGTAAATATGTTCAAAGTTAAAGAGCTTCGGAATCGTTTGCTTTTTACTTTTGTTATTCTTGCCGTGTTTCGCCTGGGAAGTGTTTTAACGATACCTGGCATTAATGCTAGTGTATTGTTAAAATACTTTGAGGATTTGGCGGCGCAGAAGAAAAATGCGTTTGCCAGTTATATGGATTTTTTTGCCGGCGGTGCGTTTTCCAATTTTTCTGTGTTTATGCTTGGTGTTATGCCGTACATTTCAACACAGATTATTATGCAACTTGCTTTGATTATCTTCCCTCCACTCAAAAGAGCGGCTCAAGAAGATGGTGGTCAGAGAAAGGTTGCCTCTTGGACGCGCATAGGAACGGTTATTGTCTGTATTTTCCAATCACTTGCGGTTACTGTTTTTGCAAAAAGTATTCCAGGGGCAATTGTAATGGATGATATTGCATTTAAATTGCTCACCATTCTTACTGTTACAACTGGATCAATGGTAACTGTTTGGCTTGGAAATCAGATAACGGCTCATGGTATTGGCAATGGCATTTCTATGCTTATTTTTGCTGGTATTGTTGCACGTATGCCACATGCGATTGCAGAATTGGTAACGAAAGTGAAGAGTCATGATATAAACTTTGTGTTTGTTATCGTGGCACTTATCATGTTTGTTGTTATCGTTGCTTTGGTGGTCTACGAACAGTCTGGAGAAAGAAAAATACCTGTTCATTATGCAAAACGTGTTGTAGGAAGAAAGATGTATGGTGTCAATGACACTTATATCCCTCTGAAAATCAATCCATCAGGCGTTATACCAGTAATTTTTGCTTCTGCATTTTTGACTTTTCCATTGCAGCTTGCATCTAGTTTTGCGTCGAGTAGCAACGCTTCCCGCTGGATTATGCGGTTATCGAATCTTTTGACGCCGACTGGTGTTTTTTACAATGTTATTTTGGTTTTTCTGATTATATTTTTTGCTTACTTCTACACTCAGGTAACCCTGAACCCCATCGAAATTGCAAAGAATATCCGTGAAAACGGCGGTTCCATTCCCGGAATCCGAACAGATAAAACAGAAGTATATCTGCAGAAAGTGCTGAATCGTTTAGTATTACCAGGTTCTTTGTATCTTGCAGTAATCGCTGTTTTACCAACAATTATTCAGAACTTGTTTAACTTCCCTTCGTCGATTTCGACATTGATGGGTGGTACATCATTACTGATTTTGGTTGGTGTTGATTTGGATACAATGAGTCAGGTGGAGGCTCTCTTGAAGATGCATCATCATGATGGATTGGTAAAGAAAGGCAAAATCCGTTCTCGAAAGTTGTAAAATTGTTGCAAATTTTGGAATTTTTTGCAAATTTTGAGAAATAAGACTAGAACTGTTTGGGACATTGTGATATGATAGCTAAACTCGAGTTGTAATTCATAGCGAATTGCCATGGCTCGAGTTTTAATATCACTTTCCCAGGGGGACTTTTATGAAAGTACGCACCAGCGTAAAGCCCATTTGCGATAAGTGTAAGGTTATCAAACGCAACGGTATTATCCGTATCATTTGCTCTAATCCAAAACACAAACAGAGACAGGGTTGAGGAGTAACAGATGGCTCGAATTGAAGGAGTTGACCTCCCAAATAAGCATGTTAATATTGCATTGACCTATATTTATGGAATTGGTCGGTCAGCAGCTGCACATCTTTGTGAAGTGACAAAAATTGATCCGAATGCAATGATGAATGACCTTTCACAAGATGATTTAACAAAATTGCGCACTGCTATTGATGCAGAGTACAAGGTTGAAGGACGTCTTCGTTCAGAGATTGGTCTCAATATCAAGCGTCTTATTGATATTGGTTGCTATCGCGGTCTTCGTCATCGTAAGGGACTTCCGTGCCGAGGACAGAGAACTCGCACGAATTCTCGTACTCGCAAAGGTAAGAAGAAGACGGTTGCAAACAAGAAGAAGGCTTAATCGGAGGTTGATTGATGGCTGTCCAGAAGAAACGTAAGGAAAAGAAAAGCGTTTATGAAGGTAATGTCTATATTCAGGCAACCTTCAATAATACAATTATCACTATCACGGATTTGAATGGAAATACTCTTTCATGGGCATCTTCCGGTGGACTCGGATTCCGTGGAGCAAAAAAATCAACGCCGTTTGCAGCACAGACAGTTGCAGAGACTGCTGTTCAGCGTGCTGTGAGTTATGGTCTGCGCGAAGTTCATGTATTTGTGAAGGGACCTGGTGTTGGTCGTGAGAACGCAGTTCGTGCGTTGGGTGCTATGGGGTTGCAGGTAAAGTCGATTTCTGATGTTACTCCGATTCCTCATAATGGTTGTCGTCCTCGCAAAACTCGTCGTCAGTAAGGAGATAAAGCAGAATGGCTAGATACGCAGGTCCTGTTTGTCGACAGTGCAGAACAGAACAGAAAAAGCTGTTTTTGAAGGGAAGTCGTTGTAATAGCGATAAGTGCCCGATAAATAAGAAACTCGGTGCTCCGGGAAAAGATCCAAAAGCTCGTACTGGAAAACGCAGTGAGTATGGTCTTCAGCTTCGTGAGAAGCAGAAGATTAAGAGAATGTATGGAATGCTTGAAAAACAGTTCCATCTTACTTTTGACCGCGCTTTGACGATGCCGGGAGTTACTGGCGAGAATTTGATTCAGCTTCTTGAGAGCCGTCTTGATAATGTTGTGTATAGAATGCATTTTGCTTCTTGCCGCAATCAGGCTCGTCAGATTGTTTCTCATCGCCATGTCTTGGTGAATGGAAAAATCGTAAACATTCCTAGCTACAATGTAAAGCCGGGTGATGTTATCGAGATTAAAGAAAAAAGCAAAAAGCTTGCTGTGATTCAGTCTGGGCTTGAAAATACTTCAAAGTGTGATTGGGTTACAGTGGATACGGATGCAGTAAAGGGAACTTTTGTTCAGTATCCGCGTCGGGAAGAAGTTGCCGATTTGGTCGATGTGAAAGAACAGCTCGTGGTTGAGCTCTATTCTAAATAAGGAGTTCTGATGGCTCGCAAAAATCTGCTTAAAGGCTTTAAAAAACCTAAAGGCATTACATTTGAGCGTCTTGAAACTAATCCTAACTACGGTAAGTTTACCGCATATCCTTTTGAACCTGGCTTTGGCACAACGGTTGGCAATACGCTTCGCCGTGTGTTGTTGTCATCAATTCAGGGATATGCTGTATCTTCTGTCCGGATTACGTCTTACGATGCAGAGGGTGTTCCTCATGTTATTTCTAGTGAGTTTGACCCTATTCAGGGAATAGCGGAAGATACTCTGGAAGTTTTGAACAGTTTAAAACAGATTCGTTTGCAGCTGCCGAATGAGGTTGAACAGGGAACTGTCCTCTTTACATTTAAAGGACCTGGAGTTGTTAAGAGCCAAGATTTTACAAAAGAAGGTGAAATCGAGGTTAAGACGCAAGATTTGACAGTGATGACTATGATGGAAGGTTGTCACGTTGATTTTGAAATTCAGGTTGATTTGGGAAGAGGATACGTTCCTGCTGAGACAAATACAAAATACATTGAGGATGTTGGTGTCATTCCAATGGATTGTATTTTTACGCCTGTGCCAAAAGTTCGGTATTCAATTGAGCCATGCCGTATTGGGCAACGTAATGACTACGACAAACTGATTCTTGAAGTTTGGACGGACGGAACTATTTCTCCCGAAGATGCATTGGCAGAGGCTGCTAAGATTGCGAAGGATCATTTTGCAATCTTCATCAACTTTAACGATGCAGACATTTCAAGTGGAGATGACCTTGATGAAGGTGATGAGCGAATTCGACAGTTGCTTAATACACCTGTAGAAGAGCTTGAACTTTCTGTTCGGTCTTCCAACTGCTTGAAAAATGCTAATATTCGCACAATCGGCGAATTGACAAAAAAGACAGAAGCTGACATTGCCAAGAGTCGTAATGTTGGTAAGAAGAGTCTTACTGAGATTAAAGAGAAACTTCAGGAATGGAATCTTAGTCTCGGTATGACAGACTATAGTCATCTGAAAAATTCTGTCAGTTTAACAAAGCCAAAGGAAGAAGCAAATGAATCATAAGATTGGTTTTAATCCTCTTTCACGCACGACAGCTCATCGTCGTGCTATGTCGCGCAACATGGTGACATCATTGTTCAGATATGAGCGCATTACTACAACGAAGTCAAAGGCTTTGGAAGTGCGCAAAGCTGCTGAAAAGCTCATTACTCGCGCTAAAGTGGACAGCGTCCACAATCGCCGTGAGGCTGCAAAATTTATTCAGGATAAAAAGATTTTGAATAAATTGTTTACTGAGATTGGTCCTCGAATGAAGGAACGCAATGGCGGATATACTCGTGTTTTGAAGTTGGGTTTCCGTGCTGGAGATGCGGCTGATGTTGTGCTTCTTGAGTTGGTTGATTATAAATTGCCAGCTGCTTCAGAAGAGAGCGACTCGGACAAAAAATCAGCTAAATAAGGCGAAGGAGTAGAGAATGTCTAAATCACATCGCGGAACAGGTATTCGCACAGAGCCGAATCATGGTCGTGGAAAGTGCGCTCGCTGTGGAAAAGAGAACATCAAAACTTTGTATGAAGTTGAATTTGATGGCAATAAGGGCAAAGTTTGCAAATTCTGCAATGCTGCACTGAAAAATGTTGCCCGCAAAAATGCTCGTGCTGCAAAAGCTGCTGCACCTGCTGAAAATGCATAATTGATTGCATTTTTACGCCGTTCCTCATTGGCAGGGACGGCTTTATTTTTTGTGGGGAATATTTATTCGCTGTGTTCTGCTATGGATTGCCGTAGATGTATACGGCAATATGTGTTTTGGCTCTTTTTATGCGGGCGTTTTTATTTTCCGACGCAAAAATGAGAGAAAATTGAATCCAGCACATCTTCGCTTGAAACTTCGCCGGTGACTTCTCCCAGCGAATCAAGCGCGTCTTCCATATCTTGCACCGCGGCATCAAGCGCGTATCCCGCCTTTGTTGCATCAAGTGCGTGTGTTAAGCGGTCAAGAGCCTCGCTGACGGCACTTTTTTGCCGTTCGCTTCCGAGTGCGGCACCACGCTGCTCGTTCGATGACAGAAGCGCAAGTTTTTGCTTTACGAGTTGTGAAAGCGCGTCTATGCCAAAGCCAGTTTTTGCGCAGATATGCACTTGATTTTCGTTTGGCACCGCGTCAGTGTGTGCGCGGGCTGTATCGCTTTCTAGGCGGTCGATTTTGTTCCAGACGAGAATGAGCGGTGCGTGATATTTCTCTTTTGCACTTTGCAAAAATGCCGTGTCGTCGGCGGAAATCCCTGTTGAAGAATCAACCAGATACAAAATAATATCCGCGTCGCCCGAAAGTTCCCGCGTCATTTCAACTCCGCGCGCTTCTATAACGTCATCTGTCTCGCGCAACCCCGCCGTGTCGAACAACCGCGCAGGCACGCCGTCGAAACTCACCCAGCTTTCCAGCCAATCGCGCGTTGTTCCCTCGATGTCGCTGACGATAGCCCGCTCCTCTTTCAAAAGCGCATTGAACAGGCTCGATTTCCCTGCATTTGTTTTGCCGCACAGCACGACCCGCACACCGTCTTGATAGAGTTTTTCGGTTTTCCAGCTGTCTTTGAGCGACTGCAATCGGCGGCAGGCTTCTTCAAGGTCAGTTGTGTCGTACGCATCTGCGATTGTCTCTTCGTCTTCGGGATACTCGATTTCCACTTCAATGGCGGCGAGCGTATCGATGACGAGCTTTTTCACGCTGTCGATTTCGGCAAACAAACTCCCCGCAAGCCGCTCTACAGCCCTGCCGCGACTTGAATCCGTGCGGCTGTCGATGATTTCCTTGACCGCTTCGGCTTTGGTGAGGTCGGTCTTGCCGTTGATGTAGGCGCGAAATGTGAACTCGCCGCGCTCTGCCTGCCGAAAGCCGTGCGCAAGAAGTGCCTGATAAATTGCCGTAACCACCACAGGACCGCCGTGGCAGGTGATTTCCGCCATATCTTCGCCTGTGGAACTTTTGGGCGCGCGGAATACGCTGACCAAAACTTCATCGATTTTTTTGCCGTCGTCCACAATCCAGCCGTACACAATCGTATTGCCGCCTGCCTCCTTGAGCGCAGATGGACGCGAAAAAAGTTCTGCGACTTTTTCAATCGCGCCGTTGCCGGACGTGCGGATAATGCCGAGTGCGGACGGTGCGAGCGCGGTGGCAATCGCGGCAATCGGTTCTTCGGGTGTATATGAGGTATGTTCCATTTTTTTTCTCCCATAATAAAATAAAACGAATTAAAGCAGTGTGCCTTCTTTATTTTTGATGCGCGCGATATAGTCTGCCACGCTTTTGAGCGGGGTGTCGAACGCCATACCGCCGAGCTTCATCTTGCCTTCGGTCTTTGCTTCGAGCGCAAAATCAATGCTGTGAATGTCGGAGCCGCTTGTCGCAGGAAAATCGTATATGCGGGCATACAGCGCGGCGAGTTCATTCTCGCTTGGTTGATTGCCGCCGTTGTAGACCTCAACGCCGTGGACTTCGCGCGGGTGCAGATGAATCGCCTTGATGTAATGTCGGAGGCGGAACGGGTGCGCCTGAATCATCAAACCGCCTGCGCTGTTCACCGCGTCAAAAAGCTCCCCGTGCCGCATTGTTTCGGCTTCTAGGTGGTGCAGCAACCACGATGAATCGAGCCCGTAAATCAAATAATCATCGCCGT
Organism: uncultured Treponema sp.; assembly: GCA_937893155.1. Taxonomy (GTDB): domain Bacteria; phylum Spirochaetota; class Spirochaetia; order Treponematales; family Treponemataceae; genus Treponema_D. Next base: position 9,231 of record CALBGU010000055.1, read on the forward strand.
CAAACGTCTGCTCTATTCCGAAAAAGACCTGAAAGTCCCCGCCGTCCGCTTTGTTTTGCCGTTCGGCTTCGGCGCGTGCGTTTTCGTATCCTGCGCAGTATTGCTCAATGCGCTCTTGCCAGCTTAAAGTGCGGTCAATCGCTGTGTTTCCGCCAAAAAAATGGTCGGTCACAAAAATCCCTGCATAGCCTGCGCGCTTGTATGCCGCGATGTACTCGCTTCCTGCGGATACTGCGCATTTGCTTGCCTCTTTTGTGTGCAGATGTGTTTCATATTTGTACAACATTGCCGTATTATAGCAAAAAATCGCCTTGTCGCAAATTGTTTTGCACCTCTTTTCCGAATGTTCTCACATCGCAGATTCTGCGAATGCCGTTTTTGTTCATAAACGCACATCGCAGAACCTGCGAACGTCATTTTTGTTCATAAACGCACATCGCAGAGTCTGCGAACGCCGTTTTTGTGCATAAACGCACATCGTAGAAACTACGAACGTCGTTTTTGTTCACAAGCGAACATCGTAGAAACTACGAACGCCGTTTTTGTGCATAAACGCACATCGTAGAAACTACGAATGTCGTTTTTGTTCATAAATGAACATCGTAGAAACTACGAATGCCGTTTTTGTTTATAAATGAACATCGTAGAGGCTACGAACGGCAGATTTTAAGGAGACTAGAGAAAAAACGGCGGCGGGCTTGACAAAGAGCGGGGAGACGTGAAAAGATTTTGCAGATTTTATATGTGAGGGTACAAAAATGGAATTGTTTTACAAAATCAACGATAAGCCGTCTCCCGAAAAGATTTTGCTTTTCGCGTTGCAACAGCTTTTGGCAGTTATGGCGGCGACAATCGCGGTGCCTGCAATCGTGGGAAACGGTTTGAGCGCGTCGGCGGCACTTTTTGGCGCAGGATTGGGCACGATTGTCTATTTGCTGTTTACCAAAAGCAAAAGTCCTGTGTTTTTGGGGAGTTCCTTTGCGTTTATCGGCTCGATGTTCAGCGCATTTGCGGGTGCGGCTTCGGCTTCGGTGGGCTATTGGGGGCTGATTCTCGGCGCGGTGATGGCGGGATTGGTGTATGTGATTATCGCCGTTGTGGTGCGCGTGGCAGGCACGGCGTGGATTGACCGCCTTTTGCCTCCCGTTATCATCGGTCCGACGGTCGCGATTATCGGCTTGAGTCTTTCGGGCAACGCGGTGGGCGATTTGGCAAAATCGAGCGTGGACGGCGGCAGCACACATATCGCAATGCTGTGCGGCTTGGTAACGCTGTTTGTTACGATGATGTGTTCCACATACGGCAAAAAACTCGGCAAGCTCATTCCTTTTATTCAGGGCATTTTAACGGGCTACATTCTCGCGTCGGTGTTCGCCGTCATTGGACACCTCACGAATAATCCTGCGCTGATTGTCATCAATTATGCGGCGTTGCGCGCGCTGGATTGGACATCGCTTTCGTCGTATATTTCGCTTCCCGATTTTACATTCGCTCTCGGCGGCGCGAGCGGGCTTAAAGGCATTACGGCGAGTTATCTGCTCACGATTTTTGCGGCGTATGTGCCCGTGTCGTTCGTGGTGTTTGCCGAGCATCTTGCTGACCACAAAAATTTGTCGGCAATCGTGGGTGTTGACCTGCTCAAAGACCCGGGACTTACGCGGACGCTCCTCGGCGACGGCGTGGGTACGATGGTTTCGACGCTGTTCGGCGGCTGCCCGAATACAACGTACGGCGAATCTATCGGTTGCGTGGCAATTACTAAAAATGCGTCTACGGTGTCGATTTGGTGCTGTGCGATTTTGTGCATTGTGTTTAGTCTGATAACGCCTGCGGTTGCGTTTTTGGAAACAATCCCATCGTGCGTAATGGGCGGCGTGTGCATTGCGCTGTATGGATTTATCGCGGTTTCTGGGCTGAAGATGTTTCAGAACATTGATTTGAGCGAAAACAAAAACTTATTCGTTACGTCGGTGATTTTGATTACGGGCGTGGGCGGAATGATTGTAAAATTCGGTGCTGTGGAAATCCGCACGGTTGCCTGTGCGCTTATTCTCGGTATTGCCGCAAATATCCTGCTGTCTCGTGCAAAAAAATAGCAAGGGATTATGTAACAAACATCTGTCATTCTGAGTCGTTTCAGCATCTAGTTCAAAATCGTCTCTGAAAAGGAGATTCCGAAACAAGTTCGCCAATATCATTGCCGTAATCCAATGCAGAAAAAAATTCCCGTGGCAAGCACTCAGAATGACAAAGTTGTTTTACGCTTGTTACTCTGGCAAATGACCGCCGATGATAGTAATGCGTCCGTGATTTTCAGGTGTTACCGCCTCGCCGAACGACTTTGTGTATTCAATGAACACATCGCTCAAAAGCATAGAGCTGTTGTAGGTGTCGATTGAGCGAGTAAATGGCTCGTAGCCGTCGCCGCCCTTTGCGTTGTAATCGTTGCAAGCAAAGCGATACGTCTGGTTTTCGTTGATTGGCTCGCCGTTAATCGTAAGGTCGCTGATTGTGCCGTTGCCGTCTGCGTCGTAGGTAATCGTGTATTTGATAGACTCTGACACCTGCGCAAATGCACCTGCGCCCTGCTTGATTGAGCCGATGAAAGAGAACAAATCTTTTACGTCGCTGCCTTTGAGCGTAACCACATACAGATAGTTTTCAAACGGAAGCATTGTCATAATTGCTTCTTTGGTAACGTCGCCCGCAGGAAGCGCCGCGCGGATTCCGCCGCCGTTCGTGATTGCACCGTCCACTTTTACGCCCGTCTGGTCAAGATACCACACCATCGCGTCCGTGAGGAAATCGCCTGAAGGCATTTCTTGGAATCGCGTGAGCCGTGCGCCGAACTCGAATTCTGCTGTTGTCTTCAAAACAACGTCCTTGAGAGACGCATTCGCCTTGTCCACAAACGGCTGCAACAGCGCTGCAACATCTGCGTCTGGCGCGTATTTTTCGCTGGTGATTTCCTCGGGGTGCCACTCAAAATTGATGACCTTGCCGTCTTTAATGGTCAATTCGCCCGTGCCGACGTAGTGTCCCCACTGCTCCGAGGTAACGATTGGCGTGTTATTAACGACTTTTGGCTCTGCAAAATACGAGTGAGAATGTCCGTCGATAATCAAATCGATGCCATCAACTGCTTCGGCAATTTTGAGCGAGGTTTCGTGTGTCGGTGTTTCTTCCACGTCGCCCAAATGCCCGAGCAAAATCACGATGTCGCATTTTTCTTTGTTGCGGAGCGTATCGACCATTTCTTTCGCCGTTTCAATCTCGTCGGTGAACGTCAGGCTCTTGTCTGGACCTGCGATGACGAGCGTGCGGAGTGTCGTCAAGCCAAAAATACCAACGCGATAGCCCGCGTAATCCTTTGTGATGTATGGTTTTCCGAGATAGCCCTTTGCGGTTTTGATGTTCGCAGAAAGCCACGGGAATTTTGAAATCTCAATCTGTTTCAAAACCTTTTCGTGTGTGCCGTCGAACTCGTGATTGCCGAACGTAACTGCCTCGTAGCCCATTGCGTTGTACGCCGTAATGTCTGCTTCTGCCGCAAACATATTCGACACCGCCTGCCCAGAGTTGATGTCGCCCGCGTCCAAGAGCAAGAAATCTTTGCCCGCGTCCGCTGCCTCTGCGCGCGCTTGTTTGATGTACGTTGCACGCTCGGCAAGCCCGTTTTTGCCGTCTTTGGACAATACCGCGCCGTGATGGTCGTTTGTGTGCAGCACGACGAGTTTATACTCGGCGTTCGGGTCGCGCGCGATTTTTTGGGGTGCAGATGCACAGCCTGCGAAAAAGAATGCCGCCGCAGAAATCGCGATGGCAATTTTTGACATTTTCTTCATAATTCCTCCATTTGCGGAAATCAAGATACTTCGATTGTATCATAAAAATGCCAAATAGAAAAAGCCGTGCTCCCGTTTTTTTTCGTCATTTCGTCATTGCTGCATCAAGCCTGATTTTTTATATTACGATTATTTGTCTTGCAAAAGACAATACGAATTTCTTGTTTTCGTCCTTATGCTGTTTTCGGCGTTTTCTGCTCATAGAAAATCCCCTTAAAATGAGCAGTTGTCGTCATCGTCATCTAAATATGAAATATTATTGCGGGCAGTTGGGCATCTCTCAGACTCAACTTGCACTGCGGTGCGAGTGCGGAGAAGACATAATCGAAGACATTGAATCGGGCAAGAAAAAGCCTTCATTCGATATGATAATCAAAATTGCTGACGCACTGAAAATAAGCCCTGCCGATTTATTTGTGCGTGATGTCTCAAAAAGCAAAATTGAATTAAAAAACGCTTTGAAAATCGATTTTGATACAATTCTTGCTCGCCTATAAAAATTTGCGAAATAAACAGCCTTGCTTTTTAATCGATTAAGAATGTACAATTTTTGAAAATAGCGTACAATTTTATTTCATACATCTTTTTTGCACTCAATTTTGCGACATTTAGCGAATAAAATATGCTGCTTTTAGTCACAAAAATGCAAATTGAAGTAAGAAAATCACAATCCGCAAAAATTTAATTTGACAGAATAAACTTTTGGTTATATTGTAAAGAAAGGCACGCCTTGTTTTGAGAAAGTAGATTGGAAACGTTTCATTTTTAATTTGAGAAACTTTTTTGAAAAAATTGCGCAGAAAAATTTGACAGACAGCAATTTCGGTGCTACGATATAACGTATGAGCAACCGTTTGCGCAAAAATAAAAGATTGACACTCCAAGATATAGCCGAGGATTTGCATATTTCCAAGACGACGGTGTCGCGGGTGCTTTCGGGAAAGGGAAGAATCGGACAGGCGACAAAAGAATTGGTGATGGAGTATGTGCGAACGCACGACTATCACCCGAATCTTATGGCGAAGGGGCTTGCTGAGGCAAAAACGTGGAATATCGGTGTGGTGCTGCAGGGGAATGCGGCAATGAGCGATATGCCGTTTTTTCAGAATTGTCTTTTTGGCGTGGCAAGCGAGGTTAAGGCGCGCAATTACGATGTGTTGCTTGCGATTAACGAGGGCGACGGTACGGACGGCTTGGAACGCATTTTGCGAATGCAAAAGATTGATGCGGTGATTTTGACGCGCGTGTTGGAGAATGACAAAAATGTGGAACTTTTGAAAGAAAGCGAAATGCCGTTTGTGGCTATCGGTTCGTATGATGATGAAACGGTCGTGCAGGTGGACGCGCCTATTGAGGAAGCGGGGCGGATTTTTACAAAACAGATTGTAGAGAACGCCGGCGGTGCGGAAAATATCATTTTTTTGTGCGGAAAGCAGAATATTGTGGTGAATAAATTGCGTCTGCGCGGTTTTTTGGGCGCGATGAGCGACTTGGGGAAATCGGAGCGGGATTACGCGGTGGTTTCTGCGCTTGACGGCGCGGCGGATGCGAAAAATGCGCTGGCGGGCTTTCGGGGCAATCTGGTGATTTGTGCGGACGATATTTTGTGCGAGGGCGCGATTGAGTGGCAAAAAGAAGAAAACAGCATTGCAAAAATCGTGTCGTTTCATAATTCGCTGTCGCTTTCAAAATGCCGCGTGTCTGCCATTGAAATCGATGCGTATGCGCTTGGTAAAAAGGCGGCGGATATTTTGCTTTCTCGGCTTGAGGGCAAGGAAACTGCCGTGCGAAATTATGTGGATTACCATTTTTTGTTTTAGTATCTTTGAGCCTGTAAAGGCTTGACATATAAGGGGTTATATATGTTTAAAGGTTGTGCAAAGGCTACGGCAACGGTAGCTCTGTTGACGGCGGGACTTATGGCTATGTCTTGCGGCGGAAAGAAGGAAGAGGCTGCGGCTTCGGGCGAGAAAAAGGCGGAGAACGTTACGCTCACCGTGTGGGAATCAACGAACGGTCCTGATGAGTTCATCAAGCAGGCTGGCGCGAAGTTCCACGAAACGCATCCGAACATTACTATCAAATACGTCAACGTGGAGCTTGGCGATGCTATCGGGCAGATTGCGCTTGACGGTCCTGCGGGAAAAGGACCAGATGTGTTTGCGGCTCCTCACGACCGGCTCGGCACACTCGTTTCTGGCGGGCACGTTCTGCCGACGGTGAATCCTGACGAAGTGCGTGCAAAGGTGCTCTCTGCGTGTTCTACGGCTTTGACCTACAACGGCACGATGTACGGTTATCCTGTTTCAGCGGAAACATACGCGATGTTCTACAACAAGAAGCTCATTGCAGAAAAAGATTTGCCGAAGACGTGGGAAGATTTGAAGACTTTTGCAAAGAAGTTTAACGAAGAGAATCCGGGAAAATACGGTTTTGTGATGGACGTGGGCAACGGTTACTACACGATTATCTTTACGACTGCGGACGGCAACCGCCTCTACGGTGCGGACGGCACGGATTCTGCTCATTCGTACATCAATTCTCCGGCGGCGGTGAAGGGTATGCAGTTCTTCCAAAGCTTGCACGATGCGCTTCCTGTTCCTGCGGCTGACCTCGAAACTGCTACAGTGGACGCGGCTTTCCAGAGCGGCAATGCGGCAATTCACATCACGGGATTGTGGAACGTCGTTCCGTTTGAGAATGCGGGCATTGATTTCGGCGTGGCGGCTCTTCCGTCTCTCCCGGGCGACAAAACTCCTGCGGCTTCGTTCAGCGGCACTCGCGCGATGTTCGTCTCGGCGTATTCTGAACACCCGGAAGAAGCAAACGAGTTTGCAAAGTTCTTGATGAGCGATGAAATGCAGATTTTGCGCTTCAATCTCACCAAAGCGGCTCCGAGCTTGAACGTGCACGTTGACAGCCCTTATATGACAGGTTTTATCACACAGCTTGATTATGCGTTCCCAATGCCGTCTATTCCAGAGATGGGCACATACTGGGAGGCGATGAACAACGCTTCAAAGAACATTTGGAACGGCGCGGACGTAAAAGCCGAGCTTGACGCTTGCGACGCAACAATCACAGCAAAATAAGGAAATCCTATGGCTTTATCAGTTTCCCCTGACGGAAGCGCAGCCAAAAAGGTAAAAACGACAGCCGCGTGTTTTATGGGGCTGTCGCACCTCTTGTATTTGCGCGATTATGTAAAAGGTATCTTCTTCGCGTTGTGCGAAGTTGCGTTTATCGGTTGTCTGCCGTTCACAATCGGGAAACTGATTGGTCTTATCACGCTCGGCGACCCGCATCCCGAGCTTCCGATAAAGCGGCGCGACAATTCTATTTTTATGCTCATCGACGGCATTCTGATTTTGACCGTCATCGTCATTTTTGCAATCGTGTATTTCTTGAGCGTGAAGAGTGCGGAAAAGGGATACGCCGAATATTGCCGCACTAAGCGCTTTAAGAGCCAAAAAGAGCAGCTCGACAGCACGATGGGCAAATCGTTTTCGATTTTCGGTCTTGCGCCGGCGTTCGTGATGGTGATGGTGTTCGTGGTGGTGCCGCTGATTTTCAGCGTGTGCGTGGCGTTCACGAACTATTCTGACCCAGCGCATATTCCGCCGAACAACACGGTTGACTGGGTGGGCTTGCAGAACTTCAAGGAACTCTTGACGGGGCACAATAACTGGTCTGTGGGCTTTGCGCGCATTGCTGTCTGGACGCTCGTGTGGGCGGTGCTTTCGACGGCGACGTGCTATTTTGGCGGTCTGTTGCTCGCGGTGCAGCTCAAGGAAATCAATGTGAAGATTGCCCCTGCATTCCGCTTTATCTTTATCCTGCCGTATGCCGTGCCGAGCGTGGTGTCTATGCTCGTGTGGAAGAACCTCTTGAACGGCACGTTCGGCATCGTAAACCGCACGCTGATGACGTTGGGGCTTATCCATAATCCGATTCCGTGGCTTGGCGACCCGACGTGGGCGCAATTCACCTGCGTTATCATCAATCTGTGGGCAGGCGCGGGCTATTTTATGCTCTTGTCGATGGGCACGATGACGGCAATCAGTTCGGATATGTACGAGGCGGCGACAATCGACGGTGCGAACAAATGGCAAATCTTGGGCAAAATCACGCTTCCGCTCGTGCTCTACCAAACAATGCCGCTTATCATTATGAGCTTTGCGCACAACGTGAACAACTTCGGCGCAATCTTCTTCCTGACGGGCGGCGCGCCGACTGTGGCAGATTCCACCACGACGATGGCGGGCGGCACGGATATTCTCGTAACGTGGATTTACAAACTCACGATTACGCTGATGAAATACAATTATGCGTCCGTTATCGCGGTCATTATCTTTATCGTGCTCGCGCCATTCGCAATCTTTAATTTCCGCAACACGAGAGCCTACAAGGAGGGCGAAGTATGAGCAATATCGAAGACAACAGCATCGTTGCCAAGCTCAACCGCGCGGTTATTTACGTCATTTTTGCGATTATCGCGCTGTTTGTGATTTATCCTCTGGTGTATGTGGTGAGTGCGGCATTTGCGCCGACGAACTCAATCGCCGCGCTGAACATCGTGCCGTTCAAAGACGGATTTACGCTCAAGCATTTTGCGCATTTGTTCAAAAACACCGATTACGGCAAATGGTTTATGAATACGCTGATAATCGCCGTGTCAACAAGCGCGATAACCATCGTGATTGCGTCTCTTTCGGCGTATGTGTTCAGCCGCTTTCATTTTAAGTTCAAGAAGCCGTTTTTGATGTCGCTTCTGATTCTGCAAATCTTCCCGAGTTTCGTGGGAATGATTGCCATTTACGTCATTCTGCTTCGCGTAGGCGGGCTGGACACGCTGTGGGGGCTGGTGCTCGTGTATGTGGCGGGCAATATCCCGTATAACACGTGGCTGGTAAAAAACTATATGGACACCGTGAGCAAAAACCTCGACGAAGCGGCGAGAATCGACGGCGCAGGGCATTTCCGCATTTTTGCGACGATTGTAATGCCGATTGCGCGCCCGATAATCACGTTTTTGGGCATTACGAGTTTTACGGCTCCGTGGATGGATTATATCTTCCCAAAAATGGTTTTGCGCAGTGTGGAAAAGCAGACTCTTGCGCTCGGTCTGTTCAGCTTCGTAACCGAGAAGAAAAACGAGTTCACCACGTTTGCGGCAGGTTCGCTCATCGTGGCAATCCCGTTCGTTATCTTCTTCGTTATTACGCAGAAGACTCTTATTACGAGCTTCGGCGGCGCGGCAGTCAAGGAGTAATCACGTTTTCACTCGCGTAGCTTCCAGCGCTCCTCTGTCGTAGGAGGCTGCGCGGGTGTGTCGTAGGAGGCTGCGCGGGTGTGTCGTAGGGAGCGGCACGGGTGTGTCGTAGGGAGCGGCGCGGGTATGGCACAGCATAATGGTGCAAAACAGGGAAGCAAGGAGCTTAAGCCCCTTGTCAAATAAAGGACGCGGTTGCTGTCATTATCGCGCTTGATGCGATACTCTTTTTCAATATGGCTGGCGAGGATAGATTTCTGTGTCAAGCACGGGAATAACATAAGGAAAGAAAATGAAATATACGTTTGATGAGAAAAGTTTGATTCGCGACGGAAAGCGCTGGTTTGCGGTTATGGGCGAAATCCATTTTTCGCGTGTTCCGCGCGCGGAGTGGAAAGAGCGGCTTTGCAAGATGAAGGCGGGCGGCGTGGACGTGGCAAGTGCGTACGTTATCTGGATTTACCACGAGGAAATCGAAGGCGAATATGACTGGTCGGGAGACCGCAATCTGCGCGGCTTTTTGGAGGCAGCGAAGGACTGCGGAATAAAGGTGCTTTTGCGAATCGGTCCGTGGTGTCACGGCGAGGCGCGAAACGGCGGCTTTCCCGATTGGCTTTTGCACAAGGATTTTCAGCCGCGAACGAACGATGAGCGGTATTTTGCCGTTGTCAAGAATTGGTATGAGCAAATCTACGCCCAGGTTAAGGATTTCATCGCGAACCCGGAGGACAGCGCGACAAGCGAGAATCCCATTATCGGCGTCCAGATTGAGAATGAATACGGGCACTGCGGCGGCCTTTACGAGAAAGAGGGCGGTGAGGCCCATATGCGCCGCCTGCAGCAGATTGCCATCGAAAGCGGCTTTAAGGTAGCCCTTTATACAGCGACGGGCTGGGGCGGGGCATGGACTGGAGGAATGCTCCCGGTCATGGGCGGATATTGCGATGCTCCGTGGGATCAGCGCACTTGTGAAATCGAGCCAAGCGGAAACTACACTTTCACCCATGAGAGAAACGACCACAATATCGGAAGCGACCACGGCTTCGGCTATGGAATCACTTTTGACATCGAGAAATTCCCCTATCTTACAGCGGAACTGGGCGGCGGCCTGCAGGTGACCGGACACCGGCGCACGATTGCCACGGCTAAGGATATCGCTGCCGTCGCGCTCTCAAAACTCGGCAGCGGCTGCAATCTCCTTGGCTTCTATATGTATACCGGCGGCACCAACCCTGAGGGAAAACTTACCACCCTGCAGGAATCCAGGGCGACCGGCTTCCTCAATGATTTACCGGTCAAGTCTTATGATTTCCGCGCTCCTGTCCGTGAATTCGGTCAGGTTTCAGATACCCTGCGGGAACTCAAGCTGCTTACATGCTTTTCGGCCCAGTGGGGGGAGGATTTGTGCCCTCTTCCGGCTGAAATTCCTTCCGAAGTGAAGCCTGACGACTTGGAGACACTGCGCTACGCATACAGAAGCGACTCGAAACGCGGCTATCTTTTCGTGAACAATTATGTCCGTCACCATAAACTTGCCGAGCATCCGGCCGTCTCGCTGAAATCGCCGGACGGAAAAACCGAGCTGCCTCAGCTTGACATCCATGACGGAGACTTTTTCTTCCTTCCCTTCAACATGTGCTATGGAAATACGCTGGTCAGGACGGCGAGCGTCACGCCGTTTACGACGGTCAAGGATTCCTCAGGGGAGATTTATGTTTTCTACAGGCGGGAATGTGACAAAGCGACAGAAAAATTCTTTGATTTTGACGGAAATTGCTCGTCGCGCTTCCTGGTTCTGGACCGAAAAGATGCCCTCAATTCATGGCGCATGAGCGACGGACGGCTTGTCATCACCGACGGTGATTCTTCCGCAATCGAGGATGAGAAAGGCAGAATCCAAATCATCGGCCGGGAAAAGGGCGAGGTGTGTGTCTATCCTGATTTTGAGTCTGCTCCTGAGGGATTCAGGAAAATCGGCGAGAAGAACATGAATGTTGCTTGTGACATGGCCGAAGTTCCTTTTGCGGTTTATGCCGCTGAAAAAACAGGCTCTGAGAACGAGATGAAGGGCGGAATGCTTCCGTCTGAGAAAATCGGGGCGGAAGACGGAATCGTCTCTTACAGGCTTAATCTTTCCGAGCCAATGACACTTCTGGCCTCAAAAAAGGATTCGGTTTCTGACTGCTTCCTTTCACTGGATTATACGGGGGAGAAGGCATCTCTCTACGAGCTGAAAGACGGCGCTAAAAAACTCCTTCTCGACAACTTCTACCTTGGCGAGGATTATCCCTGGGAAATCGGCCTGAAACGCTTTGTCGGCTCGGGAATCGATTTCAAAAATCTTGTGCTGGAGATTACCCCGCTTAAGAAAAACGCGGAAATCTACATAGAAAAGTGGCCTGAATTCAGCGGCCGTGAATCGGCTGTGCTGCATTCTGTGAATTACGAGTTTGAGCGAACTTTTACACTGTAAATGAGTCGTCAAAGTATAGAAAAAAGGAGGAAAAAAAATGTTGAGGAGAAAGCAATTGAAACAAATCGTTGCGGCAACAACTGTTCTGTTGAGCTTTCTGCCGGGTTATTCTGCAGGAAAGGCGAGTGACGCTGTAAAACAGAAGATTCTGGTCGAAAAAGTTGACGGTCTTCGTGAGGATTTCATGAAAGGCCTCGACATCAGTATGATTGACCAAATCGAGAAAACCGGCGGAAAATTCTACAATGCCCGCGGCGAAGAAGAGGATATTTTTCAGATTATAAAAGACAACGGCGTGAACTATGTCCGAATCCGATTATGGAACAATCCGACTTATGAGGAAGACCAGTATGATAAAAACGGTAAACTCACGGCGAAGAAAGGCGACAAGATGGGCGGCGGTGACAACACCGTTGAGACGGATATCCGCATCGCCAAACGAATCAAGGCCGCCGGTCTGAAATTCATGCTGGACTTTCACTATTCTGACTTCTGGGCTGACCCGGGAAAGCAGTATATGCCGCAGGACTGGAAAAACTTAACGGCAAAGCAGCTCGAGGATACCGTTGAGAAATTCACCCGGGAAACCATTGACCGCTTTACGGCTGAGGGCGCGACTCCTG
>CALBGU010000056.1 GCA_937893155.1 uncultured Treponema sp.
TACGCAGAAAACTATACTATGGGAAAAACGATTGCACGCAGGAGAAAATATTTCCAACTCAATTTCAGATAATACAACGTATTCGACAATGAATGATTTTATAGCCACGTTAGAAAATTTTTGCTGAAACGTAATTTTCTCTATCGCTAAAATAATTCTCACAAAAACTAAGCCTTTGTACTAATCGCTAGGGCTTAGTTTATTAGTAATTCGTAATCAATAAATGCTGAACATTTTTATTATTACGGTTCATAAAGCTCACAAGATACTTTTTATCAAATATTCTTATATTCAGGTTTTTATTTTTATACAAAGAAAGAATATAAGGTGTACTTTTTATAATTAACATAAACTTTGCTTCGCACTCGCTTTGCAAATAATCTGCCAAACGTTTTTGGTCTGCTTTGTCAAACGTATTTCTTGCATAAGTGTTAAACTCCGTATCATACGGTGGGTCAAGAAAGATAAAATCATTTTTCATAGGTTTGTTAGCCCTCAAAAAATCTTCAAAATCAAGATTAAAAAACTCAGTTTTAGAAAGTTTGTCTGCTAATTTTTGAGAGCGATAATATTCCAGCTTTTTGTTCAAAGTCTTTGCATTATAGCCAATTCCACCATAAGGAACATTGAACGATCCTTTTGCATTGTAACGAAACATTCCACTATAGCAATAATTACGTATAAACAAAAATAATGCAGTATGAAGACTGTTATTTATCGTACAGATATTCTCATCATTGTACAAATCACGAAAATACATATATGTACCGCTTAAAAAGCCCGTTTGTATATTCAAAGATATATCATTATCAGAAAGTAAAGAAAGTTTCCTTTCTAATTTGTTCATTCTCACAATTTTATCAAATAGGTTTTTCTTTATTTCTCTTATAAAGCTTTCTTGATTTGGAAAAATATTTCTATGTATTGCAGATAATTCTTTTTCACAAGCGGAGAATATACTTGAGAATAAATCTGAAACAAATTTCTTAGAAAAATCCATATTTCTGTTTATCCTGTATTTATCAGCAAATTCTTTATGAATTTCTACAAAATTTCCAATTTCTTGCCATATTATCATCATATTTGCAGAATAATCAAAAAATGCTTTATCTTTTGATTTTATCGCATTATATAAATCAATAAGTTCTCTTGATTTATCATTGATAACATATTTCTTTGCATTTATCGCAGTGAAAACAGAGCCACCTCCAACAAATGGCTCATAAAAGTTTTCAAAGTTTGGTAAATTTCCAAGAATAATCGGCAATTCTTTTTCTTTTCCGCCTGCCCACTTTATAATGGGAGTCAATTTTTCAATGCAATCATTACATTCAAACAGTGTCATTTTAATTTCCTATTTGAATCGGGCAAATATGCTTTTTTGATTTTATTTAAAGCAGTGATTATTAAGTTTGCATTTTTCTTATACTCATCGATTACAATGTCATATCCATTTTGAGCTTTACAAATCATATTCCAAAAATCAGAACTTATTAAAAGCTCTTCTCTTGAGAAAAACTGCAAAACTCTTCCTTGATTCCACTCATTTCCCTCGCCATAACGATTGTATGCAGTAGCAAAATAGATTTTTACCTTTTCTTCAGAACCAAGTGTGTTTGTGAGAATGCAATATTGTTCCAAAAGAGCTTCTTTTTCAGAGCGAGCCTTTTTGTTGTCCAAATCTCCGCCAATTTTCAGCTCAATCAAATAGTGCATTCCATTTTCTGGGTCTTTCAAACAATAATCACTTTCGTGTCGTTTCGTGATTTTATCATTCTCATTTGAATACTTTGCAATTCCCGTGTAATCACAAATCGCAGGAACACGAGCATGTCGTTTGTACTCTTCTAAGATTTTCGCAATATAAGTCCTCTGTTCTCCGTATAAAACACCCTCTACATGTTGCGTAACGTCGTAATTTATACCTGCAATGTTAATCGCCATTGACTCAAGCATATTGCCCAAACTTGAATCAAGAGAACGAACAAGAGCAGAGTAATATTGAATCTCAGGACCAAGCGCAGAAATAAAGATATTGTGAATTTTTGAGTTTATCACGCCGTTTTCATTATGAAGTTCTGAAATATGTTTATCGCAAAATCCGCTTGCATAGCATTCTACGGAATTTTTTACAATCGCTCTTATCGCCCTTTCTTTATCTACCGTCATAGTCTAATACCAAGTAAAAAATGTTTTATATCTCAAGTTGTGTATAAAACATAAGAATATTATGCTTAATATACATAATATTCTTGGTATTTTCAATAGCAAACACATTAGATACTTGTTAAACCGTGTCTTTTTTTATCGAAATTAGTCAAAATTTATTATCATGACAACTCAACAAATTTTCATAAATAATCTAAAAAAATACAGAAAACAAGCAGGATTTACACAATCACAACTTGCGGTTTTGATAGATAAAAGTTTTAATTATATAAATGGAATTGAATGCGGTGTTTCTTTTCCGCCTCCAGACGTGATAGATAAAATTACAGAAACTCTAAAAATAAAGCCTATGCAGCTTTTCGATGAAAATTGTTGTGTACAAAATTTGGTAAACTCTAATAAAGATGATTTTATAGAAAGCCTTTCGCAAAAAATATTTTGTAAAATAGAACCTTCTCTAAAAAATGATATTGCGAATGGAATAAAAACTGTTTTAAACGATAAATAAAAACCGCCTGCTCAAGTGTATGGCAAGCGGTTCTGTATCATTGAGTAAAAATCTACCGTATCGGCACTTACACCGTGAACAAATCGATTTGACTACCGATTTGACCAACAGCGGATTCTACGCTATTAGCGATTTCGTTGAGCGAATTACTTGAGTCGCGGATATTGTCTGCGCTCGCGCTAATCTTCTCCATACTCTGCCTAATAACGCCCGTCGTGTCGCGAAGCTGGTCAACTTCAACCAAAATGCTCTTGTTTCCCTCCGCCATTTCGTGAGAAGCCGCACGAACCTCGCTCGTGTTGTCGTTCATAAGTTTGAGCGCGTCGCCGATTTGCTTTGAACCTTCCTGCTGCTCTTCCATCGCCGATTTTATCTGCAAAACAAGCTGCTGCGTCGTCAAAATCGACGTGTTCACCGCCTCAAACGAATCGCTCGACGCTTTTGACGCAGTTACCACATCGTTAATCGACCCCTCGATTTTCTTCAACTCGTCGCGAATCGTCTTTGACTGCTCGCTTGACGTTTCAGACAATTTGCGGATTTCCTCTGCGACCACGCTAAAGCCACGCCCCGCATCTCCCGCGTGCGCCGCCTCAATCGCCGCATTCATCGCCAGCATATTCGTTTGACTTGCAATATCGCTAATCGTCTTGTTTGCGTTCTGCAATGCCTTCGACTGCTCCTCGATGTTCTTAATGCGCGCATTCACATCTTTTTGCCGCTTAATGCCGTCTTCTGCACTCTGCGTCAAGCCGTTGAAACTATCCGCCATGTGCCCGACGCTCACATTCACGCTGCGGATATTGCCAATCATCTCTTCCACCGCCGCGCTCGCCTGCGTAACGCCCGAAGACTGCGTTTCAATCATCTTTTCAAGGCTTTCAATATTCTGCGAAATCTCCTCAACCGCGCCCGCCGTTTCCGACACACTAGCCGCCTGATTTTCCACCTGTGAACCGATGTTCTCAAGGTCAGAAATAATCGCCTGAATAGATTTACCGTTTTCCTCAATTCTCGCCTGCAAACCGACATTGACCTCGCCGAGCATCGCCTTTGAATCCTTTACACCGCTGACAATCGTGCGCAATTTCGTCATAAACGCATTGAAACCGTCGCCGAGCGCACCGATTTCGTTTTTGCTCTTCACGATGATTTGCTTCGTCAAATCCGCTTCACCTGCCGCAATGTCGCGGATAGAGTTTCGCACCACGCGAAGCGGCGCAACTGCGATGAACAAAAGAGCTGAACATATTCCCGAAATAACGATTCCGACGATAATACTGATAATGATAACAATCGTTCTCAGCTGGTTTCCCGCCTCCGCAATTTGCGACTGCGGAATCGTGAGAATCGCGCTCCACGGCGTTCCAGCAACGGGCGTGTAAGAAGCAAACGTTTTTACTCCGTCCGCATCATAATAATAACCCTCGCCGACCTCGCCCGCGCACGCTTTCGCCGCGATTTTGTCAAGTCCGCGATAGCCAGCCTTGTCGCTGTAAGACAAATCCATATATTTTGCGACTCCGCGAATATGCGAAATCAAAACGCCGTTTGAACCGACCAAAATCGCTTTTCCCGACTTTCCCATCGTAAGCTCGCCAATCATCTTGTCGATTTCGTCGAGTTTAACCGCACCTGCAAACACACCGATAAGCTCCTTTTGCGCATTGAATGCAGGGCGGGCAATGTAATAGCACACACTGCCGTCAAGCTGAAAATCGATGTTCGACACAAATTGCTTTTGACGGTCGCTCATTATCGAACGGAAAAACGGCTTTGAAATCACCGTAATCGTCTTGCCGTCGCTTGAATGTCCAACGCCGTCGGGAGTGCAGAACATCACATAATTAAACAGCGGATTGCGGATATTTTCGTGGCTCAAAAGCCAAGAGATAATATCTTCTGCATTGCCCGCTTTTGTAACGTCGTTGTCGGAATAAATGCGCAGGTCATTTATCAGCACTTCGTTCCAATATTGGATTTTGCCAGCGTCTTCGGCGATAACTTTTTCGCTGAAATCAGAATAATCGTTCTGAGAGCCGTTTTTTGCCACGCGCACGGTCAAAAAAATCTGCACCGCAAACGTTAAAACAAGCACCGCCAAAATATTCAGCGAAAACTGCACTGCAAGATGTTTGTATTTCTTTTTATTTTCAATGCCCTCGTCCATATTTTTCCGTTCCTCAAATCGTTATTGCTAAAAATCTTCAGGATTTCCCTGAAACCTTATTTTCTTCAAAAACACACTTCGGGATTTTCCGCAAGGCTCACTTTCTTCAAAAGCACAATTCGGGATTTTCCGCAAGGCTCACTTTTCTCAAAAGCAAGATTCGGGATTTTCCGCAAACCTCACTTTCCTCAAAAGCACGCTTCGGGATTTTCCCGAAACCTCATTTTCTTCAAAAGCACGCTTCGGGATTTTCCCGAAACCTCATTTTCTTCAAAAGCACACTTCGGGATTTTCCGCAAACCTCATTTTCTTCTAAAGCAGCCTATGCTTATAAATCAGCCTATGGCTGCTATTTTGTTGTGTTCTTGTAAATGCGGTTAATTGCGACCGCGTGGAATGCAATGCCTTTTACATTCGGCTTTATAAGGTCTCCGTTGCGCTTTTGGTAAATCGGCGAAATCACCGCATCTTCCATAACCATCGCTTCGGCTCTCTTGAGTGCGCTCCATCGCTCTTGTATCTTGGTGCAAAGCTCGCCGTCTGTGCAGCTTGCAATCAGCGCATTGTACGAAGGATTGAAATAGTTGCCCATATTGTTGTCGTTGCCCGTTACCCACATCGCCAGATACGTCATCGGGTCGGCATAATCAGGACCCCAGTTGTTCAAGCCGAACTCGAACTGCCCCGAACTCATTATCTTTCGCCTTTCTTTTTTCTCCACCGTCTTTATGCGCACGCTCAAGCCGTCTAACGCATCTTCGAGTTGCCGCTTGATAGAATTGCACGCAATAACCTGCGTTTCGTTGTCTGCCGTCAAAAGCTCCACTTCCAGCGAACTCACGCCGAGCTCTCGCTTTGCCGCCTGCCAATACGCTTGCGCCTTGTCCACATCAAGCGCACAATCATTCGGGAACTCTATGCCGTTTGCCGTGAAATCCTGCCCGCTCTTAGAAAACGCAAATCCTTTCGGAATAGCCGCATACGCCGCCGCCGAACCGTCCGCCATTTCGTTTACAATCTGTTCGCGGTCAAGCGCAAATGTTACGGCTTTACGAAGGTTTTTATTTGCAAAATGCGTATCATCAAAATTGAACGTTATAAAATACAAAAATCCCGAATCCACAGCCTTAAAGTCGCTGTCGTTCTTCATCTTGTCAACCGCCGAGCCAGAAAGCTCCACAAAGTCAAGCTGACCTGCTTTATACTTTTGCAAAGCCTCATCGCCGCTTTTGACAAGCTCATAATGAAGCCCGCCGAGTTTTACTTTAGACGCATCGTAATATGCAGTATTTTTTATAAAAGAAACTGTATTGCCTTTTTCTGAATATTCGGTGAGCAAAAATGCGCCGTTAGAAAGACAGGTTTCAGGGCTTGTCGCATACTTGTCGCCGCATTTTTCTACAAACTCACGATTTGCAGGGTAGAACGTGCAGAAATACAACAACTGCTCAAAGTAAGACACAGGCACTTGCAATTCCACTTCAAACGTGAAATCGTCGACCGCGCGCACTCCTAATTGATTCACTTCCATTTGTCCCGCCTGAATTGCGGTTGCATTTTTAATCTGGGCTATATCACTAATCATAAAGGCATATTCCGACTCAAGTGCAGGGTCAATAGCTCTTTGCCACCCATACACAAAATCGTCAGCCGTTACTCTCACGCCGTTCGACCAATACACATCGTCGCGAAGCGTAAACGTGTAATGCAAACCGTCAGAAGACACCTTCATTTCTTTGGCAACCGCAGGCTTTACGCTGCCGTCGTCTGCCATTTGCATAAGTCCGTCCATCATATTGCCGATAAGCTCGAAACTCGTGGCATACACGGCTGTTTGTGGGTCAAGCGAGTCGTAAATAGATTCTATTGAAACATTCAGCACCGCGCCATTAACCGATTTTTCTGGTAATGGTCCTTTTTTCAAAGCCGTGTTCTTGCCACCGCAGCCGCTCAAAAAAAGAGCGAGCGCAAAAATAAAAAAAATCGTTTTCTTCATAGTCTATTCCTTTGTGTACCTATGATAACAAAAAAAAAAACTTTTTTTCAATTATCAAAACTTGAAAAAACTTGCAAATAACTGATTTTTTCGCATACAAAAACGTTCTTTTTCTCAATAAGTCTTAAAAGTCTTTCAGTCTTTGTTTTTTTACAAAGAAACCGCAGGTTCCGACGAGTACAAGGCTGATGACAACTTCCGTCATGGTCTTGGCGCGCCTGATGCTTTTTTCCTTGCTTATCTTCTGTTTTGACATATGTCTGCTCCAATCCGCTGCCGTGCAGCTGAAATAGGGAGTCTGAAAAACTCCGTTAACTTTTGTTCTTTTTATCTCTCTTTTTCTACGAATATCGGAACCATAAAATATATCAGACCATATAAAAATGCGTCTGAAGGATATTATATCATATTTCTTTCCGAAAATATAGAGGTCGGGGAATATATTTGTAAAAATGCTGTATACAGGCTGACTAATGCGAAAGTTAATTGTGCTGTTTCAACAAAAGATTTCTCCTCATATATAATGGGCAGAAGGCTATATATAAAGCCTAAATCCCGATAAATCCGTCATATAGTGGTAATCTGTACAAAAAGCAGGTATATTTTAATAAAAAGAGATTTTGGCTTGGATGATTCAAAAAGAGGGACTTAAGAACTCAATTCTTGTTGTTGCGAATTACCTTGCTCCGACAGAAAAAATTAACATTGAAAAAGACGGTAAATCATATTCTGAAATACAGGAAGGGACAGAAGTATTTGATAAAACAATAGAGCTTTCGTGTGACTACTCAATAGTATCGGAATACAGATTTGACGGGGTTGACTATATTGAAGAAAAATTCGTGACAGCAGCAAATTCGCTTTCCTTTGGCAAACTAATGCCTTCCGAATTTAAATTCTTCAGATCGGAAGAGCACACGTCTGAACTCCAGTCACTAGCTTATCTCGTA
>CALBGU010000057.1 GCA_937893155.1 uncultured Treponema sp.
TCTGTAGGGATACTCCGTCATTGAAAGCACCCGGGGATCATTTTCCAATTGTGCCAAAGTCGCGTCATCCGCAAAGGGAAAATCCAGGCCCAGATAATAGCGGATCAGATTCTCGCGTGAGTAGATGTTTACAAGCTCCCGATTGACGCCCATGAAAAGCTCGGTATCCAGCTCCGGGAAGCTGTGGAGCAGATTGCGCTGTTTTCCCACGAGGACAAGCGTACAGTTTTCATCGAAGCCAGGCGTGTTCTCCACCCGGGCAGCCAATACGCTATAAAACGCGCGGGCATTTTCGTATTGCAACTGGAGCTTGAGATAACACATGTTGGCGAAATATACGTTTGCCATCACGATCACTGCAAACGGCAGGGCGAGAAGCGACGCGGCGGGGTGTGCCTCCTGTTACGGCGAACATTGCGGGCGGCACGTTCCTTACATGGCGCGGCATTCCGATTGTGCCGACCGACAAACTCCTTGTGGACGGGCTTAAAAAGCCGACGAGCAAGAGCGGCAAGACGAACATTTTGCTCGTGCGCTCAGGAGAAGCAAAACGTGGCGTGGTCGGCTTGTATCAGGCGAACCTCAAGAACGAGGCTTCTCGCGGGCTGTCGGTGCGTTTCCGCGGCATTGACGACAAGGGCGTAGCGTCATATTTGCTGTCGCTGTACTGCTCTGCGGCAATTCTTGCGGACGACGCAATCGCCGTGCTCGAAGATGTTGAAGTGGGTAACTACTATGACTACGGCGAGTGATTTTACGCTGTCGAATGCGGGATTGCCGAGCGAGCGCGAGATAGAAACACTTGCGGGCGCATTGTTTGCGGATTTTGACCCCGCAACGTGCGCAAGCGGCATTGACTCTCTTTTGACCAAGGGCGACACTGCCGTAATCGACCGTGCGGCTCAAAAGGCACAGGCTTTTTCTGATTTTGACAGTTATGAGGGCGTGGTGGCTTCGCTGGTGCATGATTATAGTCAAGCGGAGGTGCTTGATTATGGTCAAGCGGTATCGCATGATTATGGTCAAGCGCCTGCGCTTGATACTCATCAAGCACCATCGCAGGTGTATAGTCCAGCAGTTCTCTCGCAATCGCAAGCAGACTCACAAAGTATGCTTTCTACAACGAAATCTGTTGAAAAAGATGAGCACACTTCGCCGAGTTCTGCTCACACACGAATCGGCTCGAAGACGCTGGAGCAAATCCGCGCGGATTTTCCGATTTTGAGCGAGCGTGTGAACGGGCATCAGCTTGTGTGGTTCGATAACGGTGCGACGACGCAGCGTCCGCGGCAGGTTATCGACCGTCTTGTGCACTATTACGAGCACGAAAACTCCAATGTGCACCGCGGTGTGCATGAACTTGCCGACCGTTCGACCGACGCGATGGAAAAGGCGCGGCAGACGGTGGCGGATTTTATCGGCGCGCCCAGTGCAGAAAATATCGTTTTTGTGCGCGGCACGACCGAGGCGATTAACCTTGTGGCGAATGCGTACGTCAAGCAGTATCTTGCTCCCGGCGACGAAATCATCGTCACGCTTTTGGAGCATCACGCGAACATCGTACCGTGGCAACTTATCGCCGCGGAAACGGGTGCTCTCATCAAGGTGGCGCCGATTGACGAGAGCGGTCAGATTATCCTTTCTGAATACGAAAAGCTCTTTACGCCTCGCACGAAGTTTGCTTCTGCGACGCAGGTGTCGAATGCGCTCGGCACGATTACGCCTGTTGCCGAGATGATTCAGATTGCACATCGCCACGGTGTTCCGATTCTTATTGACGGCGCGCAGAGCGTGGCGCATATTCCTGTGAACGTGAGTGCGCTTGATGCGGATTTCTTTGTGTTCAGCGGGCACAAGATTTATGCTCCGACGGGTGTGGGCGTGGTCTACGGCAAAAAGGAACTGCTGGCGGCGGCGAAACCGTATCAGGGCGGCGGCAATATGATTAAGGACGTTACGTTTGAGCGCACGATTTACAACGAAGCGCCTGCCAAGTTTGAGGCGGGCACGGCGGCGATTGCGCAGATTGTGGGCTTGGGCGCGGCTTTGGAATACGTCAGCGCAATCGGGATTGCGGACATCGGGCGCTACGAGCACGAACTCACGCAGTATGCGATGGGCGAAATGCGCAAAATCCCGGGCTTGCACTTGATTGGCAATGCTGCGGCAAAGGCGGGCGTGCTGTCGTTTGTTTTGGACGGACACGACATCTTTGAAATCGGCGAGTATCTGAACCGATTCGGCATTGCGGTGCGTTCGGGGCATCATTGCGCGCAGCCTGTTCTGCGGCATTTCGGGCTTGAAGGCACAGTGCGCCCAACGCTCGCTGTCTACAATTCAACGGACGACATCGACGAAATGGTGAAAGCGCTGTGGAGTTTGAGCGCAAAATAAGCGCGCATCGAAAATCCTTCGGCGACATCGGTAATCTCGCAATGCTTGGTGCTGAAAAAGCGCATTGAGTGTTGCGAGATTATCATTTTGGAAAAGAAAAATTTGCGGTTGAAAAAAGGAGCGTTTCGTAGGATAATAAGACTATGGATAATAAAACCGCGGCAACATTTGAAACTTTAGCAGAAACTTTTTTGAGAATCGTCAGAATAAATCTTACGACCGAAACGGTTGATATTATCAAAAATGATGTTGACGACTTTTGTTCTTCGTGTTTGTGCGAAAAAAAATCGACAAAATGTCTGCACTGCTTTGCGAATACAAATAACATTCATCCGTCCGACAAAGAAAATTATCTCAAGCTGACCAATATTGATTATCTGCGGTCTTTTTTTAAGGAAAAAAGCGAGCCGTGGCGATTTCGCTATCGACGCAAGTCAGGAAACGAGTTTGTGTGGGTGATGATGGAAATCGTGAAAGCCCGCGATTATTCCGACGATGACCAGAATGTGCTTTTGTTCGTGCAGAATGTGGATAAAGATTTGTCGAATATTTTTGAAAACGAGCAAAATATTTTGAACTCGCTCAAAACCGAACGAATGTGTATGGCGATTATCCACGACCTCATTTCTTCGGGGATTTGGCGCATTATCTACGACGAGAACGGCAGGGAAAGCGTGTTTTGGAGTCCTGAGTTTCGGAGAATGCTCGGTTTTGAAACAGAAGAAGAGTTCCCGAATACGCTTGAAGCGTGGGAATCGCGCTTGCACCCGCTTGACGCTGAACGAGCCAAAAAGGCGTTTTACGGCACTTTGAACGATAAAACGGGCAAAAAAATCTACGACATTGAGTACCGTCTTTTGACCAAAAACAAAGGCTATCGCTGGTTTCGCGACGCAGGAGAAGTTTCGCGCCGTCCTGATGGCTCGCCGTTTATCTATTTGGGCATTTTTATCGACATCACCGAAACCAAAGAAAAAGAGCTTTTGGACAACGAAATCAAGCGCAAAAATCAAATTGAGCAGCGGCAACTCAATCTTATCAAATCGCTTTCGAGCATTTATTTTACGCTCCACGTCATTGACCTTGAAACCGACGCGGTAACCGAGTTTGCCTCGAATGAATATATCCGCCAATATGTGAATTCGAGCGAAAATGCGTCTCTGCAAATTGAAATCGCAATGCAAAATTCTGTTGACCCGCGCTATGTTCCAAAGGCGATTGAATTTACGAACCTGTTGGACATCAAGGAGCGTCTCGGCGATAAAAACACGATTAGCGAAGAGTTTGTGGGAATTCATATCGGCTGGTTTGAGGCGAGTTTTATCGTGGCGGAGCGCGACAGCGGCGGTGAAATCGCTTCGGTTATTTTTGCCACGCGGAGCATCGACAAGGAAAAACGGCGCGAAGAAAATCTGCTGCTGCTTTCAAACACCGACGAATTAACGGGGCTGTTCAACCGCCACGCATACGACACGGATTCCAAAAAATATACCGAGCTTCCCGCGGATTTGGTTGTGATTTCGATGGATTTGAACGGGCTAAAACGCGTGAATGACGAGCTGGGACACGCGGCGGGCGATGAAATGCTCAAGGCTTCTGCGGAGTGCATCAAGCGGTATTTTTCCAAAATGGGAAAATGCTACCGAATGGGCGGCGATGAGTTTATGGTGATTGCAAACGTTGAGCCTGCCGCACTTGACGATGTGTATCGCGATTTTACGGAGGATTTGGCTTCGTTCCGCTCGGGAAAAATCGGCGAGCTTTCCATTTCGTTTGGCTGTGCGTTTGTGTGCGATTACCCGCATTTGAGCCTTGACGAGCTTTCCAAAGTCGCGGACAAAAAGATGTATCAAGACAAAAATGCGTATTACATAAAATCTGGCAAAGACCGCCGCAGACGCTGATTCTCCGCTGTTGCAAGGCAAGCATAGCCGAGCATCTCGGAAAAAAAAGGCGGAGAGGGGAGGGGCAAAAATCCGTTGTTGTGGCGTGGTATCGGAATATGATAGATTTTCTTTAGGAAGTTTTAATAAAAAAGATGTTCAAATAGTATATCGTGCGCTATAATAAAACTATGGCTATATCTGATTTAGAACTTTTTGGACGGAAAACTTTTTTTATTGCGGCAACTGAGGATTTAATCCCACAAGATTATCTTGCAGGATTTATTGAACAGGGTTTTGAAACGTATCTTATCGGCGCAAATGACGCAGAGACGCTTAAACACAAAGTTTCGGCGATTATCAAAATGTTCCCTGATTCCATTCTTTTTTTCAATATCAGCAAGGATATTATTGATTGGAAGCAGTATTTGGGAACACTGCAAGCGTCGGCTGAAAACGATTTTTTGCTGGGCGTGCTTTTTGAGTTCAAAGATGAATTGTCTGCCGAACACATTCGGAGCGATTTCGGCAAAATATGCACGAACGCGCATTTTTTGGCTCTCAAAAACGACAATGCCGATAACTTTTTGGCAATTCAAACCGTACTTTCTGCGCTGAAGGCGCGCGGGCGCAGAAACAGTGTGCGCGCAGAATGTGATGAGAATAGCAATGTGGATTTTTTGCACAAGGGCGCGCATTATCACGCAACGCTGTTGGACATCAACGAAACGAATTTTTCGTGCCACGTTGAAGACATCGAGCCGAATTTTCCGATGTTCGAGCAAATCCACGGCATCACTCTTTTTGTGGACGGTCTGACGCTGAAAGTGAGTGCCACGCTGATTATGAAGCGTCTGACGAAACAGCAGAAAAAGTGCATTTTTATGTTTATCAAAGATGATGGAACGCCCGATTTGGACGATGAAAATGCGGAAAAACTGAGCAAGAAGATTTGCGAAATCGTCTTAAACAAGAATATGGCGCGCATAAACGCTGCAATTTTCTAAAAAAGAGGTAATACAAAATGTTTAGTATCAGGCAGAAAATCAATGGCTCTATGTTGTTGGTTGTGCTTTTGGCAAGTGCAAGTATTGTGCTTTTTTCATGGCGGAAGTCGAGTCGGGAACTGGTGAGTGCGGTGGAGAGCGGCAATCTGAATCTTGCCCACGCCACAGCTTCTGATATTTTCAATATTAATGACCGTGAGTTCAAGATGCTTGAATCGCTTGCAAATCTTGATGAACTTCGCGCCGTTAAGAACACCAAAGAGTCTATGCACGAAAAATGGCGGCTCATCAACAAAGCAACGGGCGGCGACAAGAAATATCTGGGTATGGCGATTTACGACGAGCACGGTATTGGCTGGACGACGACGGAAAAATGGAGCGACTTGCACGAACGCGAATATCTTGCAAAGGCGATGACGGGGGAAAAGGCGATTATGGACCCGAACTGGAGTCCCGTCAACGGCAATCTGTCTACGTTTTATGCTCTGCCGTACCGCGATACCTCGGGGAAGCAAATCGGCGAAGTGGTTGCTGTTCTTGACAGCACCGACCTTTGCAAAACGGTGAGCGCAATCAAAGTCGGTCGCAATTCTCACCCGTTCGTTATCAATATGAAGACGGGGAAATACATTGCACATTCTGATGAACAGATGGTAAAAGACAGCAAGTCGATTGCCGACGGCGCTAGCGATGGATTTAAGCCGATTATTTCGCGAATCCAAAGCGGTGCCACGGGAACGGCGGTGTTTTTTGACGAAATGGCAAAGCGAAAAATGTCTGTGTCGTTCCAGCCGATTAAGGACTGTGATTGGGCGGTGGTGTGTATGGCACCGTACGCGGATTTTTTCAGCGGAATCGGGCAGCTTTTGGGCAGTATGATTTTTATTGCGCTGATGTCGCTTATCGTGGCGGCGGTGGTTGGATTGCTGGTGGTCAGTGTTGCCATTTCTCCGCTCAACCGCGTCAGTTCTGCGATTGAGGGCATTGCCTCTGGTGATGCGGATTTAACGAAGCGGCTGTCTGTGCAGGGAAAAGATGAAATCGCGCAGCTTGCTTCTGGTTTTAATCTGTTTACCAATCGGCTTCATACGATTATTTCAGAGCTCAAGGGCACAAAAGAGGATTTGAACAGCTACGGCGAGCGTCTCGGCTCTATGGTGCAGGACAATGCAATGTTCCTTGATGCAATGATTGATTCAATCAAAGATGTGGACACCGAAATCCACAAACAGCACAGCAACGTTGACAGTTCTGTGAACGCGGTCGGTGAAATTTCTGAGTCTGTGGAGCAGCTGCGGGATTTGATTCAAAAGCAGATTTCAAGCGTGGAGCAAGCGTCTGCCGCTGTTACGCAGATGATTAGCAATTTGAATTCGGTTTCATCTTCAACGGAATTGCTTGCGCAGGATTTCTCCCATTTCCAAAATGATGTAAGCAAGGGCATTCAGCAACAGCAGGAAGTGAGTCGCAAGATTCAGAAAATCGTAGAGCAGTCAAAGACGCTGAACGAAGCAAACAAGGCGATTTCCACGATTGCAAGTCAAACCAATTTGCTCGCGATGAATGCGGCGATTGAGGCAGCCCACGCAGGCGATGCGGGCAAGGGCTTTGCGGTTGTGTCTGATGAAATCCGAAAACTCTCGGAAACATCGGCCGGGGAATCCAAGAAAATCGCTTCTCAGCTCAAAGATATTCGAGGCAGCATTGAAGGCGTTTTGCAGGCTTCGGAACTCTCGGACAAGTTCTTTTCGATTGTGGTGCAAAAACTCAACGGCACGGGTAACCTTGTGCAAGAGATAAAATCGGCAATGGAAGAGCAAAGCGAGGGGTCTAAGCAGATTAACGAAGCATTAGGCTCTATGAATAACGCAACGGCGCAAGTCCGAGTGGCTTCTGAAGACGTGGATAAGGCGCGCGAAGGAATTATTGGCGATGTGACTAGCCTAAAGCAATCGTCTGATTTGGTGAAAGGGCAAGTAGAAAAGATGGAAGAGCATATAAAGCAAATGGAGGCTGATGACAATTCGCTTTTGAACATTGCAACCGCGATTAACGGCTCAATTTACCGAATCGGCAGTCAAATCGACCAATTTACCGTGTAGCGTTGCTCTGCGCGATTATGGCTCAAATCGATAGCCTGCGCCTTTTACCGTGATGATGTGAGTTGGAGATTTCGGCTCATCTTCGATTTTTCCGCGCAGACGATTTATGTAGACCATAATCGCGTTGTCATCAATAACGAAAGATTCTCCCCACACTTTTTCGTGGATTTCTTCTTTAGAAATGACGTGTTGGGCGTTGTTCAAAAACAGGAGCAGCATTGCAGCTTCTTTTGATGACAGCACCAACTCGTCACCTGATTTTGAAAACTTCATCGTGGACGGGTCATAAG
The DNA here is from genome assembly GCA_937893155.1 of uncultured Treponema sp. GTDB lineage: Bacteria > Spirochaetota > Spirochaetia > Treponematales > Treponemataceae > Treponema_D. The sequence goes on from CALBGU010000057.1 coordinate 7,677, forward strand.
CAAATGCGCCAACGTGCAAAGAACCATCGCTTACGACATTATCGTGACTGCGGCGAATCAAAGCCTTGATTTTTGCGCCGAGCACGACTGGGCGAAACGGCTTTGTTACATAATCATCAGCCCCGATTGAAAGCCCGTAAAGCGAATCGTAATCTTCATTTCTGCCAGAAATAATCATAATGGGCGTTTTTATGCCTTTATCGCGGAGTTGTTTGATGACATCAAATCCTTCCATATCGCCTAAGTTTATGTCGAGCAAAATGATGTCAAATGATTTTTCTGAAAGAACGGAAAGTGCCTGTGCACCGCTGTTTACACATTCAGGCTCAAGGTCGTTGATTTCCATAACTTTTTGCAGCAATTTACAAATCGACACATCATCGTCAACAATCAAAACCTTGTCAGACATACTTTCCTCCTGTGCATATTTTTAGATTATATTATAGCTCGGACTTTTTTGAAAGTCGGTTTTGCACAAAAGCGGAGTTTCAAAGATATTTTTGCAACAGAAAATCCGTTTGTGCATCAGTTCCAAGCACGAATGTGTGTGCGCTGAATTGGGAAAATCCAAGATGCGCATAAAATTTTTTTGCATCTTCGTTATGTTCCCAAACACCGAGCCAAAGCCGCCCAAGCCCTTGCGTCTGCGCTTCTTCCTCCGCTCTGCGCATAAGAGCCGAGCCGATATGTTTGCCTTTATACGCCTTTAAAACATAAATACGCTGGATTTCCAAAGAATCAGAACTTTGTTTTTCGGTCTGTGCATCACGCACATTTAATTTCATATATGCCGCAGGCGCACCGTCGCAATATGCAATAAAAAATGAAGAATCCTTTGTTGAAATCTCTGATTCAATGTGCGGAATGTTGAAATTTTCACTTAGATATTTTTCCATATCTTCGGCAGAATTGGTATCCGAAAATGTTTCCATAAATGTCTGCTTTCCCAATTCTGCGATTATCGGCGCATCATTTTTATCTGCGTGTGTAATGTTGATTTCCATTTATTTCCCCAAGAATAGCAAAAATTTTTAAGAATAATAAAAAAGCACATCTGAAAAATCTTTTTTCAGCAAATCAGCACGATTTATCAAAAATGCGCCAGCCCCGCCGTTTCCCCATAAAATATCTTCATACATTTCGCTTCCAAGCTCAAAAAGTAACGTATCGTATTTTTTTCCGTTCAAACATTCTGAATTATCTCTCGGGTCGCCATTTTGCAAAAAAAACGGATAGCCGAGCAAATGATGATGCCCGCCTTTTGAGGCACCCTCAACAGCTTTCTTTGCTCTTCTCCGATGAAACGAAATGGAAAATTCTGTGGCACGAATTGGCGAACCAGAAAGCGAAGGCTCCGTGCTAATGGGAATATCTCCAAGGCTGCGAATATGTTCAGGCTTCACCGATGTATCAATTTTGCTGTGATACACGACGCAATGCCCGTGCCCAGAAACAGGATTTTTTAAGTCCACGCCGTAATTGGTGCTTGAAACATCAATAAAAAATTGCAATAGACCTTTTTGCGGAAATGGATAGCCAAGCCGCTCTTTCGCAAAATTTATCTGTGCGAGCAACATCATTTTGTGTCCGTCTGCGCTGGTGGGATATGGTCTTGAAGCATCTTTTACGCACCAATAGGGAATTCCGCCGATTTTGCTTCCCGAAATTTCGGTTTCTTTGCTCGAAAACTCGATTTCCCACTCCATTTTTTTACATTCATCGTTTTCTTCACCGTCAAAATTTTCATTTTGAGTTGCTTTTTTTTGCCGAAGAGGAGAGTATCGTGCTTTGCGATTTTTCAAAAAAGCCAAAATTGAAGTAACAATTGTTGCCAAAAAAAGCAAAATCACAACAAGTGCAACAAAATGGTACCATGAAAGTCCTGATGGATCACCATACATCGCATTTATAAAATCTTGGAAAAAAAATGGAATTGTTGTTTTAAGTTCAGTCATAGATTTTCCTTTTTTGATTTTAAAACAGATATCAATTATTATTTTTCGGTATTTTTGAAACTTTTTTGAATATTCTGTACGCAAAAAAATAAATTTTAGCAAAATTTTTTTTCAAGAGAGAAATTTTTCTCTAATTTGTCCATTTTTTTATGCGAATTTCTGAATTCTAATTTTGATGATGTTCATAATCTGTCGTTTCGAGCGTATTTTTCAATTCCGCGCATAAAAAAAGACCGCCGCATTTTCAGCAACGGTCTGATAGAGTTAAAACAAAGTCAAATACTCAGGATTTTAACTTATGCCCATGTGTTTGGAATATCCTCACAAATGTTCAATTCGTCCTCATCTTTTCCTTCTGGGCTCTTCATAAAGAACTTTGATTTCTCCATGCGAGGCACAAAATTGACCATATCGCCAAGCGTGAACTTGTGCTCAGGACCTGTGATAGCGATGATGCTCTGACCTTTTGTTGAAAGGAACAAGTGCGTTGAAGCACCAAGAGGCTCCTGGTTTGTAATCTTCATCTGCATATTGTTCTTTGCTGCAGGAGATGTCTGGTAGTCCAAATCTTCTGGACGAATACCAAAGAAGACTTCTTTGCCGACATAAGCCTTCAAAGATTTCTTCTGCTCTTCTGTTGGCTCAATTTCGAATGAACCCTCGTCAGCCACGATTGTTCCGTTCTTTTCCACGATTTTCACAGAAAGGAAGTTCATCGGCGGTGTACCGATAAAGCCTGCAACGAACTTGTTAATCGGGTGATTGTACAAATCCAATGGAGCACCAATCTGCTGAATCTTTCCACCTTCAGCACCGCAGCCTTTCATAACAACAATCTGATCACCCATCGTCATAGCTTCAATCTGGTCGTGGGTAACATAAATCATTGTTGCCTGAAGTCTATTGTGCAAATCGCTGATTTCTGCACGCATCTGAACGCGAAGTTTTGCGTCGAGGTTAGAAAGCGGCTCATCGAACAAAAAGACCTTTGGATTACGAACGATAGCGCGACCAACAGCAACGCGCTGACGCTGACCACCAGAAAGTGCCTTCGGTTTGCGGTCAAGATACTGCGTAAGGTCGAGAATCTTTGCAGCCTCATCTACGCGACGTTTGATTTCCGCTTTGTCCATCTTTCGGATTTTCAAACCGAATGCCATATTGTCGAAAACGCTCATGTGCGGATACAGAGCGTAGTTCTGGAAAACCATTGCGATGTTTCGGTCTTTCGGCGGAACATCGTTCATCAATTCTCCATCGATATAAAGTTCACCCTCGGAGATATCCTCCAAGCCCGCAACCATTCGAAGTGTCGTAGATTTACCACAACCTGATGGACCGACAAAAACACAGAATTTTTTGTCTTCAATTGTGATGTTCGAGTTTGTAACTGCGCGAACATTGCCGTCGTAAATCTTACCGATACCCTTCAATTCTACCTTAGCCATTAAAAAGCCTCCCAATGGGGTTATATTATATTTTTATGATACGACACCTTTTTGCAGTTGTCAAACAAAATTTATACTTAAATTTGCATTTTTCCGAATTTTTCTTTTTTGGGTGGTGTTACTAAAAAGTATGCTAGTATAAAAGCAACAGGGAAAAGTGAT
>CALBGU010000058.1 GCA_937893155.1 uncultured Treponema sp.
TAATTACAGCAATTTTAACCGTCATCAGTCCTCGCCTTTCTCATTATGCCGAAAACGACAAAGAAAAGTTTTTTACTCTCCTCGAAAAAACATTTAATATTATTCTAATGCTTTCACTGCCATTTCTGTTTGCCCTTATTGTGATGGCACGCCCCTTGACGCTTTTGTTTTGCGGAGAAAACTTTGAGCCGTCCATAATCATTATGCAAGTGATGTCGGTAATCATTTTTATGATACCGCTTGGAATATTTTGTTCAACACAAATTTTCATTCCGCTCAGGAAAGATAAATATACCTTTTATCCTGTTTTTGTAGGTGCTGTGGTTAATGCGTTCTGCAATGTGTTTTTAATCCTAAAATATGGCGGCTTAGGAGCAGGTATCGCAACCGTTGTTGCAGAAACTTCTGTAACTGTAAGTAGCTTAGTTTTAGTCAAGAAATTACATATACAATTACATAAATTTTTTAGATATATACACCAATATTTGATTGCAAGCGTTATAATGGCTATTGCTGTCGGATTTCTTGCAAAAACGCTCAATACTTCTTTTGTTTTTATCTTTGTAACTGTATTTTGTGGCATTATAATCTATTTTTCAGTTCTATTGCTCTTGAGAAACTCTTATTTATTCGACTTTCTCAAGACTTTAAAACGCTAGTTGTTTCTTGGGCGTTTGCAATAGCGGTAAGTGAACAGTGCGCCGTGATAGCGGTTCACAAAAGAGCTTGCAAAGGCTTTTTATATTGCCCAAAAAGATTTTTTCTGCCATAAAACAGCCTATGGCGGTATTTCCATAAGCTGTTTTACGTTTTTTTTGCTATTGGCAATAGTTTTGCCCGATAGCTTTTAGGATTTTGCACATTGCCACGTCCGCGCTAGAATCGCTATTGCTTTCGACGAAAATCAAGCCCTTCATACACGCGAACAGGATTTCCGCGCACAAGCGACGTGTGATTTTTCCACTCCTCCGCAACGCATTGAGCACGTTCAGTTTCAGACCGTGCGGCAAGTTTTTGCTTGAGCCGCTCAAAAGCGATGCGCCGATTTGCGCCCTGCGTCCGCTCCTCGCTGGATTCTGCGCGAATTCCGGTCGGCAAATGCACAAGGCGCACCGCCGTTTCAACTTTGTTTACGTTTTGCCCGCCTTTGCCGCCCGAACGGAAATGCTCAAAGCGAACATCTTTTTCGTTCAGCTCAAGTTCGGATTTGTTTTCATTAGGCAAAATCGAAACCGAGAAAAACCAGTTTTTTCTGCCGTGATGAACTCTAAAAGGGCTTTTGCAAATCCATTCAATAGTTAATTGCTCATTATTTTGCACATCGCTCGGATTTAATCCGAAAATCGACAGAACATCATCATTCGTTTCAAGCACAGCCGATTGAAAACAAAACGAACTTTTTCCAGAAACGCTCGAAACAACGCGCACATTGCTTAATTCACGCTTTAACGCTTCAATAAATTTTCCCACCGCAAGTTCACATTCCAACGGTCCGCGCCCGGAGCTCAAAAGCAGCCTTGTCGTTGTATTTCGCATCATTCTTCCCCTCCCGCTTTGAAGCAATAAACAGGACGAATGATTTTTTCCACGCGCACTGAAGGCTCGATTGCGCGCACAATAGCGCTCATTGACCGATACGCGAACGGTGCCTCGTCCAAGGTGGATTTTCCGACGCAAGGCGCATAAATGCCCTTCATTTCGGATTTGAACGCCGACACGGTAAACCGCTTTTTTACGTCATCGCGCTTAAAAATTCTGCCTGAACCGTGCGGGGCTGAAAAATTCCAATCCGCGTTTCCAAGCCCAGTGCCCAAAATGATGCCGTCCCGCATATTTGCAGGGATAATCACCCGCTCGCCAGCTTTTGCTGAAATCGCGCCCTTTCGCAAAATCGGTTCGGGTGAAGAAAAATCCACATAATTGTGCACACTCGAAAAAATATCTTCGATTTTCCATTTCATTGCGCGCGTTATTTCATCAATGATGATTTCGCGGTTGAGTTGGGCAAATCCAGCCGCTTTTTCCACGTCAAAAAGATAGTGCTCCATCGTTTCGCCAAAAAGCGATGTCAACTCAAAAGGCACATTTTCGCCGCGATTTTTCAGTTCGGCGTGCCCTTTGTTCATATAATAACTCGTGATTTCGGCTCCGAGATGCCGGCTTCCTGTGTGCACCGCCAAGTAGAAATTTCCGTCATCGTCCGCGTCCAATTCAATAAAGTGATTGCCGCCGCCCAGCGTGCCAAGGCTTAGTACCGCGCTTTCTTCACGAATATGTTTTCGGCACAAAAGCGAGGCAAAATCGAATCGAGAGGCAAAACGATGAGGCGATTTTCTTCGCTCAAAGCCCGACGGTACGCGCTCGCGAATTGCGGTATCGAGCCGCTGAAATTCCTTGCGCACTCCCCTCACTCGCGCAATCGTAACGCCACAGCCAGCGTCCGCGCCGAGCACTTCAGGCATCACCGTGCGACCGAGCGTCATCGTCAGCCCAATCGTGCAAACTTTTCCCGGGTGCACGTCTGGCATCACGCGGATTTTCGCGCCGTCAGCGGCAGGGCTGTTGCAGAGCGTCTTGAGCTGCACGAGAGCGTAATCATCGACCGCATTTTCTGCGTCCACAGCAAAAATCAGAGCATTGGAATATGTTCCAGAGATTGTAATCATAAAATCCTCTTGAGAAATAAAAAACGATTTTCTCAGGCAAAAAATGCCCGAACGCAAGAGGAAAACGGTATTTTAAAAAGCGGGAAATAAAAATAGAATTATTTTAGAAAGCAAAACATTTCCGCGAATTTGTGAGAACCGCCGTCCACCTGCTGATTTTTGATGAGTTTTTAACAAGTCCTTTCATAGCTGTCCTCCAAAATGGGAAATTGCATTTCATACGAAACGCAGGCATATCGCTTGAAATCGATAATAGTACATCGCTCCTATTTTGTCAACAAACACGCTCGCCAACTAAAACAATGCGTTTTCGATACAAGAAGTCCAATACAATAGACCTGTTCGATAATATAGTTTTGACAAGGGGCTTAAGCCCCTTGCTACAGCAAAAGTTTTTAGTTTCCGAACAGGTCCAATACCTTTCTAACAAATTCATAAAAATCCCCCGCCGTCCCGCCATATTCCGATTCAAGAATTGCGGCAGATACGCACTTACTTTAACTGAGATTGCAGCGTTGCCCACGAAACCGCCGAAAAATCATCTACCACAATATCGGCGAACGGAAAAATCGCATCGCGCGCGTTCGTCGTTGCCAACCCCACAACCGTTGCGCCCGCACTTCTGCCCGATTGCAGCCCGTTAAACGAATCCTCAAACACAAAACAATTCTCTGCCACCGTACCGCACACCTTCGCGCCGAGCAAATACGGGTCAGGCGCAGGCTTCCCATGCGGAAAATCCTCCGCCGTCAAAATATGCGAAAACAAATCCGTAAATTCACCGTGATTTTTATAAACACTCGCCATTTTTGACTTATCCGAACTCGTGACCAAGCACGTTTTTACCCCCGCATTTTTCAGCTCGGTCAAAAAAGCCTTCGCGCCCGCAATATAATCCATCGCCATCTGCGATTCAAACACATTCAGCCGCGCCGTGATTTCCGCCTGCTCACGCTCTTTTCCCGCAAAAAACGTGCTATAAATCCCGCCCAACGTTTTCCCCTTGATTTTCAAACAAAGGCTTTCGTCGCCCAAAAATTCCTTGCAAATCCCGCCCCAAAACACCGTGTATTGACTTTCCGTGTCGATAATCACACCGTCCAAATCAAACAAACACGCAATCGGCTTATTTTTATCCATAATTTTCTCCTCAATCAAAAAATATACCTAAAGACATACCGATTTTACCAGTCTGTCATCAGCAAACTCGGCTCAAAATGCCTCTTTCTCCGCCGAAACATTTTGGATTGCGAGCGTCCGCAAACGAAAATGAGCACAATCCGTTCGGATTGCCGCAAAAAACACGCCAAGACGACATAAT
>CALBGU010000059.1 GCA_937893155.1 uncultured Treponema sp.
GGTTGATGAGCGCGATAATCGTCAAAAACCCCTGCGCGCAAATCGTTGAAATCGGCAGCATAAACATATTGCCGTGCAGAACTTTGACGAAAAAGATATTCATCGATGTTTTTATCGACAGCACGCACATATTGTATAGAAAAATCTTTTTCGTGTTTCCGCGGCTTTTTTCTATCGAAATATACACCGTGTTGATAAACAGAAAAATCAAGCCAATCATTTCAAGGATAAAATACGGCACGCCCTCTTTCAATAAATCCTCTGGCATACGCATAAAGCGCAAAAAGGGTTCGGCAAACGGAATAACAAGAGCTAAAATCGCGCCGCCGATGAAAAGAACCAAAAAAAACAGCGTGCTTATTTTCTCTCTCACCGCCCTCATATCGCCAGAGCCGAAAGAGCGGGAAATGATGATGCCGCCGCCAAGCGCAAGACCTGATGTCAAGGCAGTAAGCATAGAATGGATTTGCGAGATAAAAGACACCGTCGAAATGACAGAAGAGCTCATATTCGCCGCAATCAGAGTATCGATAAACTGAAAAATCTGGCTTAAAGAGCTATAAAACACCAACGGCAGCGCAATCGAGAAAATCACACGGTACGGCTCTGCGCTAAGAATAAACTCACGGCGCAGCAGTTCTTTTTGTATGCTTGATTTATTCGTCTTCATACTTGTATGATAGGCGAAGATATGCGAAAAATCTGTACATTTTTTATCTTTTTGCTAGAATTATATGCAGATATTGCGCTTGTAGCACAAAGGAGGAAAAATGGATTTTGAGAATTATCGGTTAACGAACACAGACGCGGGATTTCAGATTATCAAGAAATCCAAAACGCTCACGAATCCCACGCGCCATTTTCATAATTACTGGGAACTGATGTACATAGTTTCAGGCGAGCGCAAGTTTTTTTTATCTGACCGCGTTTTTAACGTTACGGCGGGCGCAATGGTCTTTATTTCGCCGGGAACGCTGCACCGTGCATTCAATATTTCCGAGGAAAATTGCAAGCTCTTCAACGTGTATTTTGACGATTTGGAAAGCGATTTTTATCAGAGCCTGCTGCCGCTCATCGAGCAATGCGCGCCCTACGTTATCGTGTCTGCGCTGCGGGAAAAAATCGAGAGCCTGTTTGAAAAATGCGGGCGGGAACTGTTGGAGGGGGCATTTGCCGCAAAGATAATGGCACGCGCTCATCTGTCGGAGATTTTGGTTCTCGCAAGCCGACAGGCGATTTTGGATTCCGAAAATCCGCTTTCGCACCCCATCATTTTGGGCGACGAGATGAACAGCACCATGCGCGCGGTGATTGATTATCTGAACGTGCATTTTGCCCAAGCGCACACCACGCTTGAAACCACGGCGGCGCATTTCGGACTGACCAAAAGCCATTTATCGCGCAGTTTCAAGGCGGCAACGCATTTTTCGTTCGTGGAATATGTGAACAATGTGCGAATCCGAAAAGCCTGCGCACTGTTGACGCAAACCAAAAAATCAGTATTGCAGATTTCGGAAGAATGTGGCTTTGGGAGTCAAACGCAATTCGGGCGGTGCTTCAAAGACATCATCGGCGAATCCGCCCTGCAATACCGCAAACAGCAAAAAAATTCCCTCGCCTAATAGGAGAGGGAATAGAAAGAGGTCATTTTGGCAAAACGGTAATATACAAATCGTTGTGCTTTTTAGAAAGCGAATAGCGATAATCGTGATTATTGTGCGGAAGAACTGCAAAATAGCGATATTGCGCCACATTCGCAAGGGCAGAATCGCAGAAATCCGTGTCGCCGAAATTTTTCAGGAACGACACACCCACTTTTTGCCACGGCTCATCGTCTGCTTTTTTTGCATATAAATCAAAACCTACGTTTCGGTCTGCAATTTCGCTGAAGAAACGCACATTATCTTTGAATTTTCCCTGTACCGCTGTTGCGTCAAACTGAAATGCGCGGGAATCAACCGTTTCTTCGGAAAGCAAAAAAATCGTTAATACCTCGTCAATAATGCGAACCTGCATTCTCATAGGAACAGACACAGACGGCTTCACCGAAATCTTCTGAAATTTTTTTGTAATACTTCCGATACCAGCGTCAAAATCTTTATCCTCAGCAATTTTCTTGAACGTTACAATGCCGATTGATTTCCACACATTCTTCTTTGCCCGATAGCCAGAAACCATTACACTCATATTGTGTATATGAGTTGCATTGACAATATTTATTTCGTCATTTGTTTTTCCCGCTTTTGCCCAATCAACGCCTACAACTCCGTATCTCGCAATTAGTTTTCCATTAGATTCGATGGAGTGTTCGGGCGTTTTGGCAGTAAAATCAATGATGACTTCGTTTTCACCGTCGTAATAATAGCCGCTCGCCGCAGTTTCTTGTGCTTCGCCGATTTCGCGTTTCGGGCTGTCGCTGTCGTCATTGCTGTCTGCCTCGATTTGCGCCAATGCGTCTTCCTCGCTGCTGATAATTTCAAGCGCAGTCGTTTTGGATTCGATTTGAGAACTTGCCTCGGCAATGCTGATGCCGTTTTCTTGAGCGAGCCGAGCAATTTCGAGCGCGTCTTTGAGGCTTCTGCCCTCAAGCGGATTGAGTTTTCCGAACATCGCAAAATCAAATTTGGGCTGAGAACGCTGAGGCTCTTGTTTATAGCCGAATTCTTTCTGCGTTTGAATCGGCACTTCTTTTATAACAAACGTTGCAAGTTCCGCAGACGTAATCTGTGCATTTTGGTCAAGGTCAGCCGCACCTTTTATGCCGTCGATAAGACACGATGTAAAGATTCCGTGTCCGTTATGCTCAACTGCAAGTTGTGCAGATGTACAAGCAGTAATCAAATCAAAGCCCGAAATTGCGCCCATTTTCTCGATAATCGCTTCTTTGGTAAGCTTCAAAAGCTGTTCCTCGCTCGGCTGTTCTGTACCGAATGACGCAGAATTGCAGGTATCTAAAATCACGGTAATATTTTCCGCACGAACAGAAGACAGCGCAGAAATCAATTCCCATTTTGAAACGCCTGATTCTTTTATTGCCGTGTTGTTCTTGAAATCCTGCGGAATAAAATAATAATCGCCGTCAGAATGAGTAATGCCGTGCCCCGCAAGATACAAAATAAAAACATCATCGCTTTGAACACCAAGCCCGAATTCTCGGATTGTTTCTAAAAGATTCTGTTTTGTTACGGCTTTATCGGCAAGAACACGTTCAAAAACATCTAAATACAAATCGCCTGCATACAACCGCGCCGTTTCGGCAAGGGCTGTTGCGTCCGACACACAGCCAGAAAGGTCAGGCACAACAGTATCGGCATAATTGTCTACACCCGCCGCAAGCACGAACAGACGAGATTTTTGCACTTCGCCGTCCCAAATGAGTTCTTTTTGTGCGCTTGTATGCTCAACCGTATTTGATTCGTCAAAAACGGAAACGCTGATTGTATTTTTGCCGTGCCGAAGAGAAAGCGGCGTGGCAGAAAAAAACGTGTGCGATTGCCCGCGGACGCTCCCCGCTTTTCCCTCCGACGCAACAAATGCACGCCCATTGAGTTTGATAAGCACCTTGCCGATACCGCTTCCCTCGTCTATAACATCAATCGCCGTCATAATATCGCGGCTTTTGGTGTCTTTTCGCTCCTGCCCTTCAGAATCCAAAATAGAAAAATCAATTTGCGGCGCATTATTCCGCGAAATCAAGGCTTCAAACGTATCCTTTCGCTCAAAATCGGCAGTTTTTCCCTGCATTTTTGCGGCAACAACATCAGGTCGATGTATGGAGGATTTGAGTTCTGCAATAGAATATGTTTGATTGCCCGCTGTGTACGAAAGCTGGTTCATCGCGCCGTCAGAACCTGTAAAAAAGCCGTCGGGAGTCCACGTAATCCAGTTGCCGTCGGTGAGTTGGAGCATAGTAACAATCAATTTTGCTTCTTTTGTATCCCACATTTTAATAATACCGCCGCCGTCGCCCGTGTAAAGATGTTCCCCGCTTTTATCAAAGCAAAGAGAACGAACTTCTTGCGTGTGTCCTTCAAGGTTTGTCATTTTCTTTCCCGTTGCTGCATCAAAAATTATCACGCTGCCGTCAGAACTTCCGACCGCAATCGTTTTTCCGTCGGGGCTATAAGAAAGCGTCCACACTTCTCCAGAAATTCCCGAAATTGAGCGAATGAATTTTCCCGTTTCAACGTCGTAAATACGCACAGTTCGGTCTGCGCTTCCTGTTGCAATAAACTGTTCATCTGGGCTGAAATCCACGGCATAAACCGCTTCTTTGTGACCAGTGAGTTTGTTTCGTTCGATACCGCCCATTGCGTGATAGATTTTTGCCGTTTTGTCCCAAGACGCAGTAGCAACAAAACGCCCGCTAGAACTGTACGCAATCGCAGCGATTGTTTTTTCGTGTGTATTTGAAAGCGTTTGCAATAACATTCCCGTTTGTGAATCCCAAAATTTTACGCTTTTATCAGAAGAACCTGAAGCAATATAAGTGCCGTTTGTGTTGAACGTAACAAAAGATACTGTTGAAGAATGTCCACTGTCGCTGGATTTTGCAGGCAACGTGCGAATAAGTTCTCCCGTTTCTGCGTCCCAGCATTTTATCGTTTTGTCTGCGGAACTAGATGCAAGCATTTTTCCATCTGGACTGTATGCCACAGACCAAACAACGTTTGTATGCCCCTTTAACTCCTTTTCCATTTCGCCTGTGGTGATATTCCAAATACGGACGAAATTGTTGTTATAACCGGCGGCAATATGTTTTCCGTCGGGACTGTAGGCAATAGCATAGACATTACAAATTTGATTTTTTACCAGTTCAATTCGGGGAGCTTCACTTGATTCCGTCATTTTTTCTTGTGATTCTAGTTTAAATTTTCGCGAATTTTGTGAATAGGCAGAAAAAGCCAAAAGCAAAATTGAGCAGAGAAGGAATTTTCGTTTCATATTTTTCATACGATTTCTCCTAAAACGGTTCGCTTGACTGTCAGTTTTAAACGAAGGTTTAATAATGACACTTTGATTTTTTCAGAAATCGCGTTATTA
>CALBGU010000060.1 GCA_937893155.1 uncultured Treponema sp.
GCTATCTCTAATAGCTTATTGATAATCGCATTTTTTACGTCTTCGCTCTTAAATATCTTTCTCATACTTCTAGCCTTGTCATACTGCATTTTTTATGAGAGATAGCTCACGTTCTTTTTCTGCTTCCGCAATACGCTTTTGCGCAATATCAAAATACGTTTCGTCTTTCTCAATCCCGATAAAATCGCGCCCTGTATTCACACACGCCACGTCCGTTGAACCGCTCCCCATTGTGTTGTCAAGCACCGTTTCGCCCTCGTTCGTGTACGTCTTTATGAGATACTCTAACAGCGCAACAGGCTTCTGCGTCGGGTGATATTTTGACGAATCGTGATTGAACTTGATAATATTAACAGGATAATTTTCATATTCTGCAAAGTTTTCATTTGAAAATACGCCGTAATTTGTACAAGGATTTTTCCCTCTGTTTTTTATATGTGGTCTATAAATCAATCCCTGCGCATTGTAACACGGCAGTTTTTTGTAAAAGACTAAAATGTTTTCGTGCTTTTTTAGTGGCATTTTTCGGGCGTTCAAAAATCCTGTACCAAAATCTTTTTCCCAAATCCACTCGTAGCGAAACATTTTCGGATTACTACAGATAAGTTTGCTTGAAAACGGCTGTTGTGAAAATAAAACAATAGCTCCGTGTTCTTTTATTATGCGAGTGTATGAATCCCAAAGTTCTTGTAGATTGATTACAGAATCCCATTTGTTTTGTGTTGTTCCATACGGTAAATCGCACAAAACCATATCAACAGAGCCTGTAGGTATATCTTTCATCAATTCTAAACAATCGCCGAGTTTCAAACTTGTCATAATTATCCTTAAACAAAAAAAGAGGTCAAACTTCTCTCGCGAAAAGTTCGACCTCTTGGGTTCTACATTTAGTATAAATGATTATTGCAGTTTTTGCAATAATCACTTATAAATCGCATAAAACAAGGCTCGCCCCTTAGCAAGCCTTTTGACGTGGATTTTATGGATTAAATAAAAGAAATAGAAAGACGTTTCAAGTTCCTTTATTTTTCACAAACACTGTTTCAACAATTCCTTATCATCAATACAAAGGTCTATCATTCTACTCAATATTGCAGTATACCCCTTACCAAGTTTTTTGGCTTTCACAAGTGTTGACGGCAAAAGCCGCAAAGCTACAACTTGTCTTTTTCGTTCCTCTCTATGCGCTTTTGCAATCTTAGCAAACTCTTTATACTGCTCGGCGGTAAGTTTTGGACAATCCTCATCAAACACTATAGGGGATTTTTTTGCTTCTTCAATTTCTGCAATTTGTTCAGCAGTTAATTCTTCATTTTCATTAAGCGTGTAATTCACTATTGGCATTGTTATATAACCTCCTTTCATCACTTTCTGCTAATCGCGCAGAAATCAGCCTCGTTTTTTCATTTCTTTCTGTATACACAACAAAAAGAATCTCTTTCACTTTTCCTATAGTAATAAAGCGGTCTTCCTCAAGATTACTATGCAAACTATCATACATTTCAATTCTATCGTTATCTTCAAAAACCCTAGCGGCAACCTCAAACGAAATATGATGTTTTTGTTTGTTAATTTTATTTTTTTCTTCGTCCCACTCAAATTCCATACTTATATAATACTATTTGTATTACATTTTGTCAAACATTTTTTTATTCATAGCAAAAAATACCCCCTATTTACCATTCGCGCCCATTTTTTGCGCAAATGGTATGAGCAACAATGCACCAACAGCCCATTTGCCGCCGCGATTGATGAACGTATGTATTTGCTAGCCGTGTCAAAATTATTCCGCGCAAAATGCCGCAACCGTCGCGCCGTGCGTTTTGCCGTCGATTTCCGCAAAAGCACATATTTCCCGAAATGCCGATACCCGCAAAAATCCACGCCTTGCCGAACATCGAATAAATCGCTTTTTGAGTATTCCAAAAACAGCGTATCACGCAAAAATCCCCCGATTTTCTCGCGGCACTCATTCAGATATTTTTTGTCATTCGAGAATAAAAGAAAATCGTCGCAATATCGCTCATAATCTCTACAGCGCAATTCGTGCTTTACAAAATTATCAAGGCGCGTCAAATAAAAATTGCCGAACCACTGGGAGCAGTAATTGCCAATCGGACAGTTTTTCCCGCCAGCAAAAGAGAAAATAATATCGTCAAGAATCGTCAAAAACTGTTTATCCCGAATGATTTTATGGAACATTGCAGAAAGCGTTTTCTGGTCAATCGACGGGTAAAATTTGCGCACATCGCACTTTAAGCAATAGCGATTTCGCCGCACCGCCTCGCTGCATTTTAGACTTGCCTTAATCTGTCCGCGCCCCTCAATACACGCAAACGAATTGACAATCATCTTTTTGTACAAAATCGGCTTTAAGACGTTCATCACGGCGTGCTGTACGATTCTGTCGGGAGCGAACGGCAATTTATAAATAATGCGCTCTTTCGGCTCATAAATCGTTTTTGAGCGATACTCCGACGTGTGAAACTCCCCGCGTATCACCATTTGCCGCACGGCTTCAAGGTTTTCGTCGCGGTTTTTCAGAAACGCCTTTATTTGCCGATATTTCTTTTTCTTTTTGAGCGCGTTTTTCAAGGCAAGTTCAAAATTCTCTTTTGAAATAAACGCTTCCCACAAATGCGTATATGACTTCATATTTTCTCACAAACAAAAAAGGCGGCTGATACTTCATTTTCAATCGAAAATTACCATAACAAGCCGCCGCTCCGCTTTATATTCTGGCTTTGCGTAAAAGCCAAAGGAACAGACTCAGCCGAGAGTAGCCCGATTTCGCGTCGGAGTTACGCATTTTTTAGAACTAAATCCCGTATCGAGAAACGGCAACTGAGAGTCGCATTGACATTCGAGCGCACGTTATTCGCATTACGACACCGTGAACCACAATTCACACTGTTATTCCAATTACCGCCCGCAAGCAAGCAGTTTTTAGTCTGCCCCTTTTCTCGCACTTATGTGAGCGAGTAATAATTCCCCACTTTTTTAACGGTCGCGCGAAACAGCAACGGCATTTCTTTTGCTTCCAGCGACTTTTTGGCTTCTTCCAACTCATCGCACAAAATCCCCGAACCGCTAAAAAACACCTTGTACGTTTTTGCTTCGTCGCTTGCAAAATAAAATTGCACTTTAACGCATTTTCCGCTTCCGCGGTCTTTGTATTTGCTTGCCGTTATCTGAAAGGCGCAAATCACAATCGGCGTATTTAAAATATCGACAATTTGTACTTTATCGCCGTCCAACGCCCGCCGCGTTACAAGTCCATTATATTCCGGTATTTCGTCCATTTTTCCCCCACTCATATAGTCATTAAGATTTTCGCACGCATAACGCACCGCGAACCCTACCGCACTACGACTCGGCTCGAGAAACGGCAACCGAAATTCGCAGCGACATACGAGCGCACGTTAGACGCAAGACGACACCGCGAACCACAATACACACCGTTATGCCAAGAACCGCCCGCAAGCAAGGCAGTAATGGCATTATACATCTGTCCGAAATTGTTTTGTCCGTCTTCGGTTAGCCAGCCTGTGTTTCCCACGTTCTTGCCTGTGCCGTCGATATTCGTCCAGCCCGTGCCTGTGCC
Organism: uncultured Treponema sp.; assembly: GCA_937893155.1. Lineage (GTDB taxonomy): Bacteria > Spirochaetota > Spirochaetia > Treponematales > Treponemataceae > Treponema_D. The sequence goes on from CALBGU010000060.1 coordinate 3,605, forward strand.
TAGAGCCGCCACATCGCGCGTCCATTGCCAAAGGTAGCCGCAGCACTCTTCGCACCCGATTGCGCTTATCATTCGCCTGTTTGCTGTATCAACGTGTCCGCCCACGGTTGACCAATCTTTTGAGCCTGTAATATTTGTACACTCATTGCTTCCGAGCGCGATAGAAGAAAACTCGTCATCGCTTAAAAGCCGCTTTCCCACTTGCCGCGCGTCGTCAATATGGCAAATTTGCGGGCGCGTGGTTGTATGCACGGCGTTATATTTGCTTCTAGTCGCCGCCCCGCGCCCTGATTGCAAAT
>CALBGU010000061.1 GCA_937893155.1 uncultured Treponema sp.
GTTCAAACGTGTGCTCTTCCGATCTTAATACTAAAGATATAATTGATTTGTTTAATCAAAAGCATCAAATTAAAGTTGATTATTATCATGTAAACTCTGATACAATTATAGGTTATAAACCTATGTTTCCAATATTAGAATCTAAAGCAGAATATTTATGGGTTTCTGGGGACTCAAGATATCACGATTTTAATGAACTTGATGAGAAGATATTTCCATATATCCGAAAGTACCTGGATGATATCATTACCATAGATGACAGCGAGCTGATAGTTACATTTCTTGATATGATAGAGAATCACAAGATGGTCGCCGAGAACTCCGGCCTTCTTGCAGTTGCAGCGACAAAACATCTTAAGGCGGAGAATAAAAAGGTGGCTGCTATCATATCCGGAGGAAATATGGACGTGATAACTCTGTCCTCAGTTGTCCAGCATGGACTTATAGCAAGAAGCCGTATATTTACAGTATCAGTGCTGCTTCCCGATAAGCCGGGAGAACTGGTAAAGGTATCCCAGCTTATCGCGGCAGAGCAGGGAAATATCAGTCTTATCATGGACGTTTCCATGGAGATGACTGTAGAACTGGGACGCACGAAAAAACAGATTAAGGATATTTTAGGAATGGGTGAAGGTACCATCATTGAGCTTGATAAGCTCGCTGGTGAACCTGTTGACATTCTTGTGAATCACAAGCCGATTGCAAAGGGCGAAGTTGTTGTCATCGATGAAAACTTCGGTGTGCGCGTTACGGAGATTCTTTCTCCTGCAGAGCGCGTGAGCGATTTGCGATAAATAGTCTTATTCCATAAAAGCTGGCGGGGGCTGGCTTTTATGTGTATTGGGTGGGGGATAAAAACGTTTGCTTTTAAAAGGCTTTTGCCTATATTTTTGTTTGTAGCGGTGCTTTTTGCATCGCCGCCTATTTTTTCTCAAGAAAATCAGTCTGTTGCTCCTTCTGGCGAAGATGCAATTTTGCTTGACGCAGGAGTTGCGACTGATAACGGAGTTCCCGAGGTCATTTCAGAGGCTTCGGGTATTGGTGTTTTTGTGCGAATGGTTGTCGTGCTGGTTATCGTGATTGCGGTGATTTGCGCGATTTTTGCTCTTATGCGGAAAACGATGAGCCCGGGAAGCGAAACAGACCCGTTTTTGCGAAAAGTGTCGTCAATTACGCTTTCTCCCGGAAAATCAGTGCAAATTATCACTTTGATTGATAAAGCATATCTCGTAGGCGTGTCGGATAACGGGGTAAATCTTATCGGAGAAGTTTCTGATAAAGAACTTGTAGATGCAATGAATGTGTATGCTGATAAAACATCGCGTCAAAGAAAGCCTCGAAATTTTAACGATGTGCTGTCGCTGTTTATGCCAAACGGTTTTAAGATGAAAGAAGCCGAGAGTGCAGATAAAACTGGGGCTATTTACGGAGATTTAGCAAGTAGTACACAAGATATGTTCAGAAAGCAACGAGAACGGCTTTCGGGCGAAACCGGAGGCGATTTGTCATGAAAACGAAAGGTATTTTGATTGCCCTATTTGCTTTGTTTTTGGGAACTCAGGTATTGTGTGCCCAGAGTTTTCCGGAGGGGGCTGCACGAGGGCGAACTGAGATGAGCCGCGGTGTGCAGGGGCTGAACGTGCCGAATATCGACATCAACATCACGCGCCCTGAATCTGGGCAGGAAGTTGCATTCTCTGTTCAGGTTTTGCTTTTGCTTACCGTTTTGACGCTTGCTCCGAGCATTTTGCTTTTGGTAACTTGCTTTTTGCGTTTTTCGATTGTCCTTGATTTTATAAAACGTGCGCTTTCATTGCAGCAAGTGCCGCCGACTGCGGTGCTTAACGGCATTGCATTTTTTATGACCATTTTCGTAATGTGGCCGACGTTCCGCCAAGTCTACGACAATTCTTATAAGCCGCTTTCCGATGGGCAAATCGGCATTGAAGAGGCATACACAAAAGCGGAAGCTCCTATCCGCCTGTTTATGTACAAGCAAATGAACAAAGACCCAAGCTACATTCGGCTTTGTATGTCGATGGCGCAATTGGAAAAGCCGCAGACACTTTCCGATGTGCCGACGTATTGTCTTGTGCCTGCGTTTATATTGCACGAGTTGACCGTTGCGTTCAAAATAGGTGTTTTGCTTTATATTCCGTTTATCATAATCGATATGGTTGTGGCGAGCATTTTGATGAGTATGGGTATGATGATGTTGCCTCCTGTACAGATTTCTATGCCATTTAAGTTGATGCTTTTTGTTTTGGTTGACGGCTGGGGGCTTTTGACGCGGGAACTGTTCTTGTCGGTTGCGAGGTAAAATATGTCAATTGAAATGATTGTTTTTTTGATGAGAAGCGGAATTCGTGAAGTCTTTGTACTCGTTGCACCTGTTTTGGGGGCGGCTCTCATCGTTGGTTTAATTGTGGCTATTTTTCAAGCAACAACATCGATTCAAGAAGCCACGCTTACGTTTTTGCCAAAATTGCTTACGATTTTGCTGATGCTCGCGCTTATAGGCGGTTGGATGTTTTCGTCCGCACGAGTTTACACCATACAACTTTTTAGTATGATTCCGAATCTTGCGCAATAATTTTTAGGAAAGATTAAGAATGTTGGATTCCATTGTTCGACAAGCACCGTTTTTTTTGTTGATTGCAGTACGGTGTTTTGCGCTTATAATGACGCTTCCTCTGTTTGCAATGCGCGGAACTGTTCCGCGGGCGGTAAAAGTTGTGCTTGCGGGATATTTCGCATATCTTGTTTTTCCAGAGTTGTCGGCGGCGGATTCTTTTTTTGCAAAATCCTATAATGCGTATTTTGATTATGACGGCTCGTTTACGCTTGAATATGTCCTTTTGCTTGTGGGAGAAGGACTTATCGGCATCATTATGGGCTTGTATGTGGCGATAATTTTTGCGGCATTCAGTACAGCGGGACAGTTTTTTGCTTTTCAGATGGGATTTAGTGCATCTGAAGTTTACGATGCGCTTTCACAAGTTGAAAATCCGCTTATGGGGCAATATTTTAATTTGATTGGTATGTTGGTGTTTTTGCAAAATAGATGGTTTCAGCTTCTTTTTAAAGATGCCCTTTTTGCAAGTTTTAACACTCTTTCTGCGTTTTCGATTGTAAGTGCAAACGAAGGCATAATGCAGTTTTTCTTAAAGGCGTTGACATTTTTGTTTGCCAACGCCTTTACGCTTGCGTTCCCGATAATTGGCACTTTAACACTGATTATGGTGGCGATGGGAATGTTATCGAAGGCTGCTCCCCAAATGAATTTGTTTTCGGAAGGATTTTCGATAACAATGCTTGTGTCGTTTTTTTTGATTACAGAATTGATGCCCGGTATGTGCGATTTTTTTACTCATTCGTTTGTAACGGGATTCCAAACGCTCGAGAAATTTTTTATTCAAATTTCAGGTGGTATTCAGTAAAATGTCATTCGATGAAATTGACCTGCAATGGTTTTCAAAGGCTGAAGATGAGGGACGAACCGAAGACCCAACCGACCTGCGCATAAAAAAAGCTCGAGATGAGGGGCGCGTTGCCAAAAGTACCGAACTGAACAGTGCGGTCGTGCTTTTGTGTTCGGTTTTGCTTCTGATTGCGATGTCTCCGTGGATTTTGCAGCGGCTGAAAACGGCGTTTATTTTTTATTTTACGCATATAACGGCGGAAACGGTGTCATACAAAACGTATGCGCTTGTATTTGCAATGTTTTTTTTGCAGATTGTGTTGCCCATTGTGCTGATTGCGGCGGCGGCGGGCGTTATCACGAATATTGCGCAAAATCGAGGATTTATTTTTTCCTTAAAACCGATAACGCCGAATTTTTCAAAAATTTTGCCAAATATTGGGCAATATCTGAATAAAACGCTGTTTTCTATGGAAGGCGGATTTAATGTTCTGAAATCGCTCTTAAAAGTCGGTATTATCACAGCGATTGCGTATGCGCTTATCAAACGAAATATTCCGAGTATTCTGCTGATGCTCAAAAGTCCTTCGCTTGATTCGTGCGTGCGTGTGGTGAGTTCTTTTGCGGTGCAGATTTTGCTTTGTACGATTGCGGTTTTTATTGCAATTTCGGTTCCTGATTATGTTGTTCAGAAAAAGCAATTTATGGAATCCCTCAGAATGAGCAAGCAGGAAGTCAAGCAGGAATACAAAGAAATGGAAGGCGACCCCGAAGTAAAAGGACGGCTTGAGCAAGCACAAAAGCAAATGGTTATGCGCAATTTGCCCAAAACGGTGAAAGAAAGCGATGTTGTCATTGCAAACCCGACTCATTTTGCTGTTGCGCTAAAATATGACGAAGCAACGAGTTATGCGCCAAAAATTATGGCAAAAGGCGAAGATTCTTTGGCGTTGCGGATTCGTCATCTTGCAGAAGAGAGCGAAATTCCGGTTGTAGAAAATAAGGCTTTGGCGCGTAGCCTGTATACAGAAACCAAAGTTGGTGATATAATTCCAGAAAGCTATATGCAAATTATTGCGACAATTTATGCACAAGTGGTATATTTGAATAAAAAACATCGATGAAATTCAGGTGGGGAAATGAATGGCTAATCGGTTGGGGAAATTAAACAATTTACTAAAAGATGGGCAGATGAGCAGCACGGCGGTTGCGATTGCATCGGTTGTTGTGGTGTTGATGTTGGTCATTGGGCTTCCAAAGCCGATGATTGATGCATTTATGATTCTGAATCTTGCAATTTCGGTTGCAATTTTGCTTACGGTTATTTATACGCCGAAAGCGTCAACATTCACGTCGTTTCCGCGCGTGATTTTGCTGGTTACGCTTTTTGGGCTTGGAATCAATATTTCGTCAACTCGCCTGATTTTGACGGCGAAAGATATGGGCGCGCAAAGCAATATGGTAAAAGCATTTGCGAGCATTGTTACGGGCGGAAATAATATCATAATCGGTATTGTTATTTTTATCATTTTGATTGTCGTTCAAGTTGTGGTTATTACCAAAGGTGCAACCCGAATTTCTGAAGTTGCGGCTCGATTTTCGCTTGATTCAATGAACACAAAAATGTTTGCCGTTGATTCTGAATTGAACAGCGGCTCTATCACCGAAGAAGAGGCTCGTGCGCGAAAAAAAGAAATCCAGAGAGACAGCGATTTTTATTCTGCTATGGACGGTGCGTCAAAATTCGTTTCGGGCAACGTGAAAGCGGGCATTTTTATTACGCTGATAAACTTAATCGGCGGTTTTGCTGTCGGTATGCTGATGAATGGAATGGATTTTCAGAACGCGCTCAACAATTATTCCATTTTGACGATTGGCGACGGTCTTTTGTCGCAAATGCCGTCTCTGATGCTTTCGTTTGCAACAGGTCTTATTGTTACTGGAAGTTCGAGCGATGAACCTGTGGGCGACCAGCTCAAAAAGCAATTCAGTGCATCTGGATATGTGTATATCATTGTGGGTTTTGCGCTGGTGATTATGGGTGTTGTTTTTCGCGGCGGAACGCAATTTTTGCTTATCCCAATCGGTGCTCTTGCCTGCTATTTTGGCTACAAAATGCTGGGAAATCAAAAAGCTGCCGTTGCGCAGAAAAAGCAAGCCGAAGAAAAGGCGGTCGCTGCAAAGCGCGAACAAACTCAAAATCCAGACGAAGTCAGCCCTGTTGTGCCGCTTTACACGCTGTCGTTGGAACTTGGCTTGGGCTTGATTCCTTTGGTGGACAAAGAAAAAGGCGCAGAATTGCTTGACCGCGTGATTCACATTCGGCGTGAAGCGGCGATTGATTTAGGTCTTGTTGTCCCGGGAATTCACATTGTTGATAATATGATGCTTGACCCAAACGAATACAGTTTCAAAATCCGCGGAATCGAAGCGGGGCGCAGTATTGTGCGTATGGGGCATTATATGTGTATGAACACAGGGGCTGTGACCAAAGAGATGAACGGCGAGCGCACACAAGACCCCGCGTTTGGAATGCCTGCGATTTGGGTTCCTGAAGATAAGCGAGCCGAGGCTGAGAAAAATGGATACGCTGTTGTTGACCCGCCGACAATCATTGCGACTCATCTCACCGAAATTATTCGTGACCATGCCGCTGAAATCCTTGGGCGGCAGGAAGTTTCTTCGATTATCAACAAACTCAAGGAAACGAAATCTGTCGTGGTTGATGAAGTGTTGAACACCGAAAAATTCACTTATGGCGAAATTGAAAACGTGCTGAAAAATCTGTTGCGCGAAAAAGTGTCGATTCGCAATATGGAAGTGATTTTGGAAACACTTGCGAATTACGGAAAGGTAACGCACAATCAGTGGGTGCTGACCGAAAAGGTTCGCGAGGCGCTCGGAGCACAGATTTGTCTTCAATATGCCGACCCCGACAAAAAATTGCGTGTCGTGCAACTTTCTCAGCAATGGGCGGAGAAAATCCTTGAACACCGTGTTGACCCGCAAGATGGTTCTGAGCCGTTTGTCGCGTTTGACCCGCAGGAAGGACGGCATTGGATAAAATCGGTGAGTGATACGATTGCGGCTGTTCGCACCAATTTTCAGCCAATTATTCTTTGCCCGGCGGAAGTTCGCCAGCTCGTGTATTCATCAACTGAACGCGAAATGAAATTGGTGGTGATTTCTATTCAGGAAGTTTTGGCGGCGGGAACAAATGTTTCGCTTGAGCCGGTAGGAGAAATAAATGCTTAACCTCAATGATACACTTGTTGCGACTGAAACCCTTGTTCTTCCGACTTTAGACGATTGCAAAAAAGCATTGTTTGAAAAATACGGCAACAATTTTAGAATTTTGGATCAAGAAACGGTGTTTGTGCGCGGCGGATTTTTGAACCTTTTTTCGCGTCCTGCAAAAAAAGTAACGTATATCCGCGAACCTGCAACATACGAAGTGCAAGAGCCTGCTTCAAGAATGGCATCGACGGTTGCAAGTGCGCCATCTTCGTCGGTAACGAACGAAAAATTTGAAGCAATGAACGACAAAATCGATGAATTATCAAGAAAAATGTCGATTTTTGCAAGCGCGGTCGTTCAGCCTGAAAAGCACGAAACGATAAAACGAATCGAAACATTGCTGCAAGAAAATGAATTTACGCCGTCATATATCGAAACGATTTCAAATCGGCTTCGTTCTGAATTCGCGGCGGCTGAACTTGACGATTTCGATGCGGTGGAACATCGCGTGGTGGATTGGATTGGACAAAGCATAAATATTGCGCAAGAAAGCTATTTCAAGGCTCCTCACGTCATCGTTATTGTGGGACCGACTGGCGTGGGAAAAACAACGACGGTTGCAAAAATGGCGGCAGGAATCATTTTGGAGGCTCGAAATGCGGGAAAACCCGAGCCGATGGTGCGTATGGTCACTATTGATACAACCCGCGTGGGCGCAGAAGAGCAGCTTCGACGCTATGGCGAGATTATGGATATTCAGGTAGACAAGGCTGAAAATCCGCAGACGGTTGGTGAAATTTTTTCGCAATATAAAGAATCAATGGATACGCTTCTGGTGGATACGAGCGGTTACAGCCCGAATGATTACGACAATATTGCCAAAATGAGAAAATTTTTGGACGTTCCGGGACTCCACCCTGATGTGTATTTGGCGGTTTCGGCATCTACCAAGGCGCGCGACCTTGAAAATATTATGCAGAATTATGAAATGTTCAATTTCCGCTCCGTGATTATCACCAAATGCGATGAAACGACTCGCTATGGAAATATTTTGAGCGTTCTTGCCGAAAAAAATAAATCGATTTCGTATATCACAGACGGTCAGCAAGTGCCGCGGTATTTTGAAAAAGCAACAGTTGTGCGCTTTTTGACAAATCTTGCCGATTTTAATATAGACCGCTCTCACATTGATGAGATTTTTAGGAGTTAAAGATGGATGAACAAGCATCAGAATTGCGCGAACTAATGCATAATGACAAACCTGAGCAACAACATCATACGCGCGTTATTGCTATTACGAGCGGAAAAGGCGGTGTTGGAAAAACAAGCATTGCTATAAATATGGCGATTGCGTATGCGCAAACTGGCAAAAAAGTGATTCTCATCGATTGCGATATGGGCATGGCGAATGTTAATGTTATGATGGGAATTATGCCGCAGTATAATCTGATTCACGTTATAAATGGTCAGAAAAAAATGTCGGAAATTATCCAAAATACCGAGTTCGGCATAAAATTTGTGGCAGGCGCAAACGGATTTTCAAAAATCGCAAATCTTTCCAGCCAAGAACTTGATAATTTTGCCAAGCAATTTAATACCCTTGGAGATGCTGATATAATCATAATTGATACGGGTGCGGGCGTTGCTGATAACGTTCTCAAATTTATTGCGGCGGCAGATGAAGTTTTTGTGGTAACGACTCCTGAACCGACTGCCATTACCGATGCGTATGGAATCATAAAAATAATCACGACTGAATTGAATAAGGGGATTCAGTTGAATTTGATTGTGAATCGCGCAAAAAATGCAGCAGAGGGAAAACGGATTTCTGAGAGAATTATCAACATCGTTGGTCAGTTTTTGAATTTCAAAGTAAACTATATTGGTTATGTTTATGATGACCCGAGCGTTCAAAATTCGATTACTCGTCAAAAGCCGTTTATCGTTGTAAATCCATCTTCAAAGCCGTCAATTTGTGTAAAACATATCGTTAGTCGGATTGAAAAAGTTCCTGTGAATGATGAATTGGGCGTAAGCGGATTCCTTAAACGATTTGTGGGAAAAAAATAAAAAGGTCAGAATGACGAATGGGAGGAATTGAATGAACCCTAAATTTATGGGAATTGCTGCAGGAGCGGGGTTTGTTTTATCATTGCTCATAGGTTTGATTTCGCGCAATCAGCCTCTCGCATTGTTTTTGCATGCGCTGATTTGTGCTGCGGTATGCGCGGGAATGACTGCGGGCATTTCGGTTATCTTTACCAAATTTCTTGCCGAAGATGTGGAATTTGAAGTCAGCCCGAGCACTCCGAAAACGGGCGGAATCGTGGATATAACGCTTTCTGACGAAAAATTGACAGAAATAAAAAATGCACCGAAGTTCAATGTGAGCAATAACTTGAAATCGATGAACGAAGAAAAAACTGCGGTGGCAGAAGAAAAGCCGGTAGCGCCGAGTACGCCTGCGAATGAAACTCCTGTGCAGGCGAATGAAAACCCGGCGATTTCAAATGCGCCTGCAGAAAACACCGAAAACACCGCACCTGCTGGGGAAAAGGCAGCGGTGCAAGATTCGGGCGGTTTTAAGGCAATGGACGTTGCCTCGGTTGCTGCGAGTGCGGAAAAAAAGCCGAAAGGCATAGATGAAGACGTTGTAGCGTTGCCGGATATTGGGGATTTTAACGGCAATGATACTGATAACGAAACAGAGCAAATGGCTTCTGTTGTAGACCTTCCAAGTTCAGAACCTGCCGTGCCTTCTGCACCAAAGACTTCAAAAGGTGCAACGTTTGCTGATGGTTCAAGTCCTTCTGTACAAGACGCGGCGACCATTGCGCAGGCAATACGAACGGTTCTTGCAAAAGAAGGCTGATTTTTAATGAATGGGTGGGGAAGATGACAAAATCAATTTTTGATGAAAAATCAGAAGAAGAAGTTTGGCTTGAATTTAAGAAAACAAAATCGACAGCATTAAGAGATGCTTTTATAAAGCAATATATGCCGCTTGTAAAATATGTTGCAGGAAAAGTATCTACAGGAATGCCGAGTGCGGTTGAATTTGATGATTTGGTAAGTTTTGGGCAATTTGGTCTTTTGGACGCAATAAACAAATATGACCCTGAAAAAAATGTCAAATTTAAAACGTATGCGGTAACGAGAATTCGAGGTGCGATTTTTGATGAACTTCGGCAATTAGATTGGGTTCCGCGTTCTGTGCGGCAGAAATCGCGAGAAATTGAAGATACAATAGGCAGTCTTGAAGCTCGGCTTGGTCGAACGGTAACGGATTCCGAAATTGCACAAGAAATGGGAATCAGCGAATCCGAATTTCAGCAGACCGTTATGAAGGTGTCTGGCACCAGTGTGCTTTCGCTCAATGATGTGTGGTATTCTGGGGACGATAGCGACCATATGTCAATCGGCGACAGCATTGAAGCGCCTTCGAGCTTGAATCCCGATGTCATCGTGGAACGGGACGAAGTTCGCCGCGTTATAATAGAAGCAATAAATGAACTTCCTGACAAGGAAAAATTGGTAATAATCCTTTATTATCACGAGGATTTGACATTTAAGGAGATTGGGCAGGTTTTGGAAGTAAGTGAATCTCGTATTTCGCAACTTCATACAAAAGCAAACTTGCGTCTTCGGTCAAAATTGACCAATATTAGAAAAGGAATTATCTAATGGTTACGCTTGAAAAAATTCGTGAAGATTTACGCAAAGAACTTCAAAAAGATTCTGATTTGAATTTCGTGGAAGTCCGTGCAGATACGCTTGAAGAGGCTTTAGCGGACGCAAGCGTTCAGCTTGATGCAAACACGAAAAACCTTGAGTACGAAGTGCAGGAAAAAGGTTCAGCGGGTATGTTTGGTCTTGCAAAAAAACCGTGGAAAATTCGTGTGTATCAGACGGCGGAGGCTATCGAGAAGAAAAAGAAGCAAATGGCGCAAGCTACGGGCGGTGTGTCTGCCGAGGGCGTTGCAGAAGAGGAAAACAAAATCGTGGACAAGGACGGAGTTTTCTTTGTGCACCATTTCGGTTCGGATATTTATCTCAAAGTCGTGCTTCCGGTTGGAAGCGGTCGACCTGTGGAAGTCGGCGAGGTTATAGCGGCGGCTCAGCGTTCAGATACGCTTTCGATAGAAGAAGAGAATATCAAAAAATTTGTAAAAGAGGGCACGAACGACAAATACGAGTCGATTGGTATGTTTAATCACGTTCAGTCAGCGGACGCGGTTGGCGTGGTTGATATTTCTTCCGACGAAATGCTTGCGACTGTTACGGTTTCTCCGCCGGGCGTAAATGGAGCGGAACTTTCAATCGAGCAATTAAAGAAACTGCTTATGGATTACGAAGTTTCAGAGCCGTGTATCGAACTTGACAAAATCACGGAGTTTGTTGACAATCCGGTGTATAATGTGCCGTTTGAGATGGCTGCGGCGCGAAAAGCAATCGACGGTGCTGATGCTTATATGGATTACAAGTTTGAGACCGACAACAAGAAGCACCGAATGAAAGAGGACGAGAAAACAGGTCAGGTCAACTTTAAGGAACTCAATCTTATCCATAACGTTGTTGCAGGCGAGCTTTTGGCTGTCAAAATCGACGCACAGCGCGGACAGGGCGGCAAAAAAATCAAGGGCGGTTACATTGAAGCGCGCAACGGAAAGGATATTCAGATTCCGCTTGGCAAAAATGTCAAACTCGATGCGGACGGACATTCCGTGCTTGCAATGGTGGACGGTCAGGTATCGCTCGACAACGGCAAAATTTGCGTTGAGCCAGTTGTTACATACGATAAGGGAATCAACGCAAAGACGGGTAACGTGCAGTTTGTTGGAACCGTCATCGTTAACGGCAATGTGGAAGACGGATTTGACATCAAGGCGGACGGAAACATTGAAATCAACGGCAGCGTTGGAAACTGCAAGCTTACTGCGGGCGGATATATCTTTATCACACAAGGTGTTATGGGGCGAAACGAAGGTATCCTTACGGCAGGAAAATCTATCTGGGCGAAGTTTATCAATTCTACGAAGGTCGATGCAGGCGAGCACGTTCTTGTATCGGATTCCATTATGACCAGCGAAGTTACGGCTATGAAGCGCATTATTTTGCGCGGAAAGCGTGCGCAGATTACGGGCGGTCATCTTTTTGCTACAGAAGAAATTGCGGCGAAGAACTTTGGCAACGAGGGCGGTACAGAAACGATTATGGAAGTCGGTATTGACCCGAAGGCGAAGCATCGGCAGCTTGAATTGCAGACCGAGCAAAATGCGCTTATCAAAGAGCTGGAAGATGTTGACCTTAACATTAACACCCTTGAGCAGAACAAGCGCAATATGCGAAAACTGCCTGTTGAGAAAGAAGAAAAGCTCACGCAGTTGACCGAGCGCAAAAACGAAATTATCGAGCAATCTGATAAAATCAATGCTGAATTGGAGCAGATTGCGGAGCGTTTGCGCGAACTGAAGGCTATCGGCAAGGTAAAAGCGTCCGGCACGGTGTATCCCGGCACGACGATTTATGTACGCGATATAAAAGAGGCGGTTACGACCGAAGTAAAATCGGTTACGTTCTTCTACGAGGGCGGATTTGTAAAGCGCGGAAAATACGAGGAGCCAATAACAGACGATATTGAAGCACCTGAAGGTTATTCTTGAATGTAGCTTTTGCGAAAAAGGCTGATGAGAAGCGGGGAGAAACCCCCGTTTTTTAGTTTGCCTAAAAAAGCTTAATTGACAGATTGGAATATGCGCAGTATAATAGAATCAAATAAAAAAGTAAAAAGGTCTATAAAAGTGTTAAGCAGTTCAGTTCAGTTCAGTTCAGTTCAGTTCAGTTCAGTTCAGTTCAGTTCAGTTCAGTT
>CALBGU010000062.1 GCA_937893155.1 uncultured Treponema sp.
TCTCATCTCATATAAATCCTTATCATAAAACAAATAGCCCATTTTCGCGAACCTCTCCGCTTTTGCGCCTTTTTTTGCAAAATGCAAGGTTTACGAAATCTATGTTGAAATCATACGATTTTACAAAATCAAATACGGCGCATCTGCTTCTTGCTGCTGCTTATTCTTTTTATTTTTGCCGTATTTCTCCTGTTTTTGCCAATCCCGCTCGCAGATTTTGAAAAACAGCACAAAATCATCATCTTCGATTACCTCGTTCAACTGCGCTTTGAGTTGCGATACGGTGTTGTCGTTCGCAGTCGTTTCAAAAATCGATTTTTGTACCCGCCAAGCGTAATTTTCCATACATTTTTCCACTTTGCGAAGTCGTTTGCCGTCTCGAATATCGTATACAATCAAAAAATGATTTTCTTGCATAATGCCTCACAAAATCTCAAAAGTTTTCGGAAAAAATATGCTTCCTTTCCCTATCGACGATGTGTTTTTCAAGCAATCTTCACAAATCGGATAGAAAAATAAACTATCTTCTTTCATATTGATAATACTCAAAAGGCTCCTTTTCAAGCACTTGAACTGCTCTTTTTCCATTTCGCACTGAAAAAACGAAAACTGCACACGGATTCCGTAATTCTCGAGCGTTTTTGCAATTTTAACGAGTCGCTTCTGATTCGCAATATCGTAACTCACAAAATACATCATTTGAAATAATACGGTTTGTACTCCTTTTCCTCTCCGCTTATTACGCGCTTGTAATGCTTTGCCTGCTCATAGATTATTTTTTTATACGAAATCTTTTCCGCAGTCGGCGCGTAAAACACAAGGCTGTCAATCTTTGATTCAAACGCGGCGATAACTTTTTTCAGCCCGTCTTTTGTAAGTAGCACAGCAGAAACACTTTCGCTTTGCTCTTCGCGCTCCGCAGAAAAATCTGGCGATTTATCCAGTGGAAAATCTGCGTCGTCGTTTGAAAACTGTTTTTTCTCAAAATCGCTTTCTTTCAGCGTTCCCAAATTAAACAGCGCACAGCACAAAGTATCCGCAATCGGCACTCTAAACTCTTCCATCAAATCAAACACAAGAGCCTGTTTGCCATAATTTATCGCGTGCAGATTTCCCGCACACACGTCCAGTCCCTGCGATTCAAGCGCACTTTCCACGCGATACATCAACAGCGTATACAAAAAACTCAACACAGCATTTACGTTTGAACGCGGCGGATTTTTGCTTCGCTTTTTAAATTCCGCCCATTCGCAGTGAATATTATATCCGAACACGCTAAAATAATTTCTCGCCGCAATTCCCTCGTATCCACGCACTTTTTCGATATCTTCGGCTTTTTCGGCAGAACTGAGCGCATTTTTTATCGCGGAAAATGCAGATACGGCAGTTTTTTCTTCCAAGCCGTCCTTGCGCTTTATCCGCTGCATAAAATTGATTTGATTTCGGATTTTTCCAAGCACAATACTCCGCGCAATTTCAAGCGAAGATTTTTCGTCCGACAAAATCTGATATTGTTTTTGCCTCAAGAACACATTTTTGCTGTCGCCGAATGAAAGTTTCCCGTTAAACTTGCCATTCGCCGATAAAAACGTCGTGCCGATTTTGTATTTCATCAAAAGACGCAGTGCCGAGCCGCTTATAGAAATAGTGCCCATTATGACAAGGTGTTCCGTTTTGAACGGAAAAATAACGCGCTCTGTCTCGTCGTTCTGCACAAAAATAAGCGTTTCGTCCTTTTTTATCATCTTGCCGAAATCAGAAAGAATATAAATCGCCGCCATTATTTTTATTCCAAGTCAGAAAAATAACTGTATTTCCGAAAACAAATATGCTCAAAAACATAATGCCGAAAAACTTTTTCGCCTTGCCTTTCTTCGCTTTCCACGCGCTTTGTTGCCGCATACAGCGGCACGATTTTTCTTTGCAAAGCCCAATCCGCAACAGCAAAAGCAGAACCCGCTTCGCCTTGCACAATAAGAACATCTCCTTTTTCCGCATTAAAAAGCCATTCGATAATATTCTGCAAATCCGAGCGGCGCAATTCAGTTTTCGGCGGAATCTGAGTCCATTGTTCTGCGATTTCTGGCGGCGGATATTCAATTTTCTCCGCTTCATACACGCTTTTCAGTTCTGCAATTTGTTTTTCAGTGAGCGTGTGATTCAAAAGACAAAATGCTTTTTTCATAATTTGTCTCCGTCTACAACTTCAATTCCGAATTCTTTCGCTCTATTTAGCGCGGAATCTTTCGTTATGTTACTTTTGGTGTACAGATACGATTTTGCATTCAACCCGAATTTTGATTTCATAATTGCCTGCAGCTTATACAAAGCATCATTCAGGACTTTGTAGCCTTCTTTGCCATCAACAAAACTCTTACATTCAATTACATGCAAGCAATTATCCTTTATATAGATTACATCGAGTTCATTTTTGTCATTGAATTTTTCAATGCGAACATTTAGTGCAATCTTGTCGTCAGAAAGCCCGAACGTATCTTTTATTTTCTGATAAACAAACTCTTCAAACCAACCGCCCGTGATATAGCGAAGTTCTGCATTTGAAAAATTTTCAATATCAAAGCCGAACTTTGAAACAACATCGCACACAAGATTCTTATCCAGCAGCTTTCCGTCCTGTGTTGTGAATTTCTCATCTGGAACTTGCTTCAGGTTCAAAGAATCCTTTCGCTTAAAAATATTTTTAAAATATGCGTTGTTCTGCATTTCTACGAGCGGCGAAATAAGTTTTCTGTTATCGCGAATTACGCTCTCATAGACATTCTTGTTGTAGTCATACTCTTTTACACATTTATTGGTGGTGCTAAAAACAATTCCGTGAGCCGTCATATATTCTTTCAAATTAAGAAGTTCAGAGATTCCAAATTCCGCGTGTTCAGGAAAAAGCCTTTGAAGAGGCTGATTCAGCGGCTGATAAAAGATTTCGCAGTTTTCTTTATCCTGAAAATAAGTATATGCCGACAAACTCATAATTTTTGTTCCGCCTGTGATATTCACCGCAAATGCTGAATGATTCCATTCGGACAAAAGAGAGTCAACTTTGTTTTCAAAATCATCTAACGAGTTTTCATCAACACAGATTTTGTTCCATTTTGCAATATGAGTTTCTGAAAGCAAAATCGCCTCGATTATGTCATGCGATTTTTTCTTATTCTCCATTTTCTCCGTTGAGATAAAAAGAATATCCACTGTTTCACGGTTATTCTTGAAAAACCACTTCAAAAACTGTACATTCGGAACAGTCTGCTCACTTACCAAAAGAATTACTAATTTTTCTGCCATAATTTTTTGTCGTTATTTCAAAAGTTATGCAAATGTTAAAAATATGTCATAGGCAAACAAATTTTCAGAATCTCTTTTTGAGAGCAAAATTACATCAAACGAGATTCTGAAACGAGTTCAACATAACAATTATTTTTTCCGTAACATCACCTGAATTTTAGACGCGATAAAGGGTTTTCAGTCGTAAATGCACTCAGGTCTCAGAGTTTTCGGCAATAATTGCCTAATAGCACTTTCAGCGTCGATATATCCCGACTTACAAAAGCATCGTTACATTTCCTTCACCGTGCATTTGCACCACCCCAGCGGAAGATATTGCCCGTCGTAATTAAACACTGTCCGTGTTGTACCGAATTTATCATTATCAACTGTAACAAAATCCTTTTGACTCCAACGACCAACACGGATAACAAATTGATCCTTTGTGTTTTTTACAGAATGTAACTCAGTACGAAGAGTTTTTATAAAATCAACACTTTCATATTTATTTGCATAAAACTCATTGTACTCTTTTTCAAATGTTCGCAAGTAAAAATTATTGCAGCTACGAACAATTTCTTCGATTGAAACAGGCTCTTGTAAATAGTTCTTTGCTATCAATTCTTTGTTAATTGCAATTCTGCAATTTCCATTGACTTCTATATCATTTATCAAATAACCTTTGATAACTTCAGCTTGCAGTTGAGTATTATTTTGTTTTTTCGTGCCAATTATTTTCAGCATCCCAACAAGCTGACTTCCTTTTCCGCTAAATTCACAATCGCCGATTTCAACTGCTCTAAAAGGGTCTTTTTTTGCGTCTGCATAACCAGAACGACAATGGCGATTATTCAAAACTGCTGTACGAATAGAGCCTTTCAAAGAACTTCCTGGGATTACAGGCGATAAACCATTTCTATATATCTGCAAAACTTCACCTGCATTCTCAAGCAAATTTTTTTCTGCATTGCGATGATAACAATTTTTAAAATCTTGGGTTGTAGGACAAAGAGCAAGAAGTTCGCTTTTTCTAATTCCGTCTTTGTCTGCATTTTCATTGAAAAACTCTACATCTCCCCGATTTTCACCATATATTTCATTTGAAGACGCAAAAACAAATCTCTGAGCGCCACAGTCCGCTGCCAAATTCAACATATAGTTCAAACCAATGGTATTTGTCATAATTGTGCCAATAGGATCCGTAGCATACTGAATGGGATGAGAATTTGATGCCAAATGAAGCACATAATCCGCCTGCTCCATTTTCTCACAGACATGGGGATTTTGAAGATCACAACATATATGTTTAAGATTTTCACTTTCGTTATATCTGCGAAAACGCTGTTCAAATCTCTCCTTATTTCTGCTGAGTGCATATATTTTGCAATCCAAACCTGACCGGACGTTCTTCTCCATGATCACATCCACCAGAAAACTGCCGATCAAACCTGTAGCGCCGGACAAAACTACACTCTTTTTGCATAATTTTTCCCAGGGGAACTTCATTCCTGCAACATACCGCATATCGTCCAAATATAAC
>CALBGU010000063.1 GCA_937893155.1 uncultured Treponema sp.
ATTTTGGGTCGTTGCACTCAATCGTGGAAAGTGATTTTTTGTCGTGCCAGTTCAAGTCTGCGTCGGTGTATTTGTGGACAGGCACAATCTCGATAGCGTCTGCGCCAAGCGATTGCGCCGCTCCTTTTGCCATACGAGCCGTCGTGCCTGTCGCGGAAAAATACACGACCGCCGTCTTTGATTGTGCGCTCACTGCGCCTGTTGTTCCTGTCATAATCAAGCCTCCGAGTAAAAGTGCGAGAAAAAATTTCTTCATTGTAGTAAATCTCCTGTTGTTTCATTGATTTTTGCCTGCGTTGCAGTTTTGAATACCTTGATTGTACGTCTGTTAAGCCGTATGTTTGTGCAATGCCTTTGCTTCTTTCATTGCAGCCGCTGAATATTATTTGATTTCCACAAGCCGATAATTGCGCTTGCCGCAGCCCAAGTTCTCCGCATATTCGAGCATTTTCACTTGGTGCGCTTCTTCCCAAGCGGCGCGGAGTTCTGCTGTTTGCGCCGTTTGTGCGACGAAATCGACGGAACATTGGTCGAGTGCGACAGGGTCAACTGAAGCGATTATGCCGATGTTTCCCGTGTTCTTTGCTCCGCGGCAGCTGTCTTCTGGCTCATAGCTGTCGATTACATTGATGAACGCCCAGTTCTTTTTGTAGTCGAGTGCGGCTCGGAGAGAATCGGCGAAAGATTTTTCAAGCACGTCGGGCTTTGTGTCGTGGTAATGGTTCGCGTCCGTTCCGCCTGAATGAATCAAGCATTTTCCAGAGCGACTTCCCAAGCAAAGAGTTACATTCTTGATTGCGCCGTCGAGTGCAGGCAGAAAGTGCATTCTAAACTTGAATACTGAAATAAGCGTGTCGTATTCGTCGAAATGGCTTCCCGTCCGCGCATATTTCAAAAGATAGCCGTTCTTTACGCTCATATCAATGTCGCCTTTTTCGTCGAGCATCTGCATTCTGCCGACTTTGTCAAATCCGTGCTTTCGCGCGTGAGAAAGGTTCATCTCCGCTGTCCAGCGATTGCCCGATAGTCCGCAAGAATCAATCATCGTGCCGTCTGTCGCTTTGATAAGCTGTGTCAGCAGTTCTGGCTTCAAAACGTCCTCATCAGGTGCGCCGAACGACACTTTGATTCCGACTTTGCCCTGTTTTTTCTGCTTTAGCGCATTGTAGACTTTCATCAGCCCCTCCGCCGACACATCGCGCGTAAAATACACGATAGGTGCGTTTTGCGAGTCGCTTTGGTGTGCCAATTTCTGCGCCGTCGCCTGTGCGAATGCAGAAAAAGCCACCGTTGCTTCAAAAGTGCCGAGCAAAATCAGCAAAAACATCTTCTTCATTTCGCTTTTTCCTCCTTTGAAAAAATCGCTGTAATGCTGCCGTTGCCGAGTATCGCCTTGAGGCTCTTTTCGTCGATGTCGTCGATTTTGCCCAAGCGCGTGAAATTCCACACGTTCGTGTCGTAGTAAATCGTGATTTGATTGCCTTGATACAAAATGATGTCGCCTGCGCTCGTCGTGATTTGCTCGTCATTGCGCGGCAGCTCTGTTGGCAAGCGGCTGGCTTTCTCGAACGAGGCGTAATCCTTCATCTTGAGCTTGAGTTCTCCGCTCTCTAAGAGCTTGTAGAACGCGGCGGCGGAAGAATTGTCGCTCAACGTGGCGAAGAGCGTGTGTTTTCCGCTTTCGCTTTGGATTTCTATTTTGATTTTCATATCTTCTCCTTTGCGCACTCTGTTGCTTGCCGTTGCCCCCTCTGCGAGCAAAAACGACGGAAGTAGCAGCGCGACGAGGGCGGCTAAAAGCAGTTTTTTCATAGCAACCGCTCCCGTTATTTGAGTTTGCTATAATCCGCGTCGCTCACCGCCTCGCACCACTCGGTAGCGCAGTTTTCGCCTGCGACTTCTATCGCCAAATGACTAAACCAGCTGTCGCTCGCCGCGCCGTGCCAGTGCTTCACGTTCGCAGGTATGTTGACGATGCTGCCTGCCGTGAGTTCCCGCGCTTCCTTGCCTTCTTCTTGATACCAGCCGCGACCGCCGACGCAGATGAGCAGTTGACCGCCGCCCTTTTGTGCGTGATGAATGTGCCAGTTGTTGCGGCATTTCGGCTCAAAGGTTACGTTGAAAATCGGCACTTGCTCCTTTGAAATCGGCGCAAGATAGCTCTGTCCGACGAAATATTTTCCGTACGGATTCGCCTCGCCAATCGGGAAAAAGATTTCTCTCTGGAATTTTTCCTTTGCGCTCTCCTTTCCGCTTTGTGAGCTCTCCTGTTGTGCCCATACGTCTTTTGCGAGGCGAAACACCGCCCAACCCTTCGGCCAGCCTGTGTACATTGTCGCGTGCGTGATGATTGCGGCGATTTCCTCTTTCGTAACGCCGTGCGCCTTTGCATTCTCTAAATGATAGACGAGCGAAGAATCCGTAATGCCGCTTGCCATTAACGACACGACGGTGATGATACATTTCGTCTTGACATCAATCGCCTCTTCGTTCCAGACCTCTCCGAAAAGAATGTCGTCGTTCAAATGCGCAAAAGTCGGCGCAAACTCTCCGAGCTGCTTTCTGCCCGCATCCTGTGTTATTTTTTCTGCCATAATTTCTCCTTGCAGCGTGTGCTGTGTGTGTGCTGCTATTTGATTTCGATAAGCCGATACTTCCTGCTTCCGAAGCCGATTTTCTCCGCGTGCTCCAGCGTGTGAACTCCGTTGCGGCTTTCGATGCGTTCGATAAGGCTGCCTGAATCCTTTGCTTTGTAGACCAAATCGACGCAGGCTTGGTCGAGTGCGACGGGGTCAAGGCTCGCAAGGATTCCGATGTCGTGCATATCAGGCTCGGCGGGGTTTGCGTCGCAGTCGCAGTCCACAGACAGCCGATTCATCACGTTCACGCACACGATTCCCTTGCCGTTCGCCATATAGTCGCAGACGCTTTTCGCCGCCTCCGCCATCGCCTCAAGAAACGGGTCTTGACTGCCCCAGATTGAGCCTTTGGTCTTCGTTCCGCCCGAATGAATCTGCACTTTCCCCGATTTTTCCACGCTCATTCCCGACGCAAAGCCGATTGACAGGTTCTTGATTGCTCCGCCGAAACCGCCCATCGCGTGCCCCTTGAAATGAGAGAGAATCAGATACGTTTGGTAGTTCTTGAAGTGTGAGCCGACGTAATTTTCTTTGAGCCGCACGCCGTTTTTCACGGGGATAGCCATGTAGCCCTCCGCGTCTTGCAAATCAAAGCCGTTCGCCACGTCCAAAAAGCCATGCTCTTTCGCGATGCGCATGTGGTCGATGTTGTTGCTTCTGCCGCCGCCGTACGCCGTGTTACATTCCACGATTGTCGCGGAGAGTTCGTCTTTTACGAGTTTTTTGATGAGAGATGGGCGCAGATAGTTCGTGTTTTCGCTCTCGCCCGTGCTTACCTTTACGCCCGTCTTCCCCGTCGCCTTGTAGCCAGTTGCGCGGTAGACTTTGACCAATGCGTCCGCCGAGATGTCGCGGATAAAATAGACGACGGGAGCTGAAGCGTCGCTCGTTTCGTGCGTCTGATAGGTCGCGGCTTTCGGGTTGTCTTTTGCTGTGAGCAAAAAAGAAATGAAGAGGCTGAGCAGTGTAAAAAGAGGTCGTTTCATAGCATTTCCCCCGTGCATTGTCAGTGCGTTTTATTTGTTCATCTTGCCGCAGTCGCCGACTTTGCCGCCCGTTACAAAATATTCGTAGGTCGGGAACTCGAACAGCACGGGCTTGAAGGTGTGATAATCGATTTTGCCCGCGTCGTTCAAAATGCCGTCGTCTGCATACGTTGCAAGAATCTTGCAGATGAAATTGTCGAAGTTCTCAAGCTCGTAATTGCCGTCAACTTCACATTCAATCGAGATTTTCGCCTTATCGATGAGCGGCGCGCCGTTTTCGCCAACCGTAAACGCAAATGCACCTGATTTGTCGGTTTTGTTGCCGCTCGTCGTGCCCATTTTGTCGGCTTCTTTGAGCCACGATTCGTCCACCACGTTCACCGAGAGCTTTTTTGTGTCGCGGATTCCTGCATTGATGTAGTGCGCCTTGACGAGCGACACCATAAGATGAGAATGAGCCACTGTGCCTGCGTGTGCCGCGAGCGTCCACGACGGTTTGCCGTTCACCATTGCGCCCACCACGATGACGGGAGCAGGATACAAAGCCAATGCTGCGCCGATGTTCTTTTTCATGAAAATCCTCCAAAATCATATTCGTTTGCGCTAAGAAGTCAGTGCCGCGCGGTGCAGCACTGCTTTTTCTGTGCTGAATCGAAGTATTTAGTTTCTGATGAACTTCTTGTCGTTTTCGCTTATGCCGTCGTCTGAAACGAAGCGTTCCACACTCATGTGCAAGTCGTATTTCTCGCGAAGCTCTGCAATCACGCTCATCATCGGCGAGGCGTGATGCACATCGATTGCTTCTTGATTTTCCCAGCTGTCGATAAGAAGCACTTCCTCTGCATTTTCTGCGAGCGGAATGAAATATTCATAGCGCACATTGCCTTTTTCGGCTCTGATTTTTGCCACCGTTCCGCTTTCAATCATCTCGTGCGCAAACGCCTTCGCCGCGCCGTTTTTGCCGCTGTAGCGAATGTTTACTGTAATCGCCATAAAAAGCCTCTTATATATTTTCCTTTACGAACGCGCACATCTGCTCGCTTGTCATTCCAAGCTCTTTAAGCAAGTCTGACGGGTTGTAGCGGTCGTAGAACTTCTTTTCAAGGCCGAAGTTTTTCACCTTCACGCCGCTCATACCGTAGAACGACGCGATTTTCTCGCCGAATCCGCCTGAAACAATGCCGTCTTCGAGCGTGATGACAAGACTATGCGTTTTTGCAATGTCGCACAAAAGTTTTTCGTCTACTCCGCTTGCAAAGCGCGGATTGATGAGCGTCGGAGTAAAGCCGAGCTTGTCTTTTATCATCGCGCCAAGAGCCTCGCCTTTCTGATAGAAATCGCCGAGCGCGATAATCGCGACTTTTTCGCCGCTGACTTCAACTTTGTATGTGTCAATCGCACTAAAGTCGTTTTCAGATTTTCTGTGTGTAACTTCGTTGCCGGGAATCAAAAGCAAAACGGGGTGCTCTTTCTGCGTCAGCGACCAGTTGAACATCGCTTCATATTCCTCTGCGCTGCTCGGAGCCAAGACAACGAGGTTCGGAATGTTAGTGAACGCCGCAAGCCCGAAGATTCCCAAATGCGTAACGTCGGTCAAGCCGTCAAACGCCGTGAAGTTCATCAAGAGCGTAACAGGCGTTTTGTTAATGCACACATCTTGGCTGATTTGGTCGTATGCGCGCTGCAAGAACGTCATATTCGTAACGACGAGCGGATTTCCGCCCCGCTTTGCAATTCCCGAAGCGACTGCAACGGCGGCTTCTTCTGCAATTCCCACGTCTAAGAACTGTTTTCCCAGCTTCTCGCGTTCCGCCGCACCAAGTCCCACGCTCATCGGCATTGCAGGCGTTACAACAACAAAATCCCTGTCGCGCTCTGCTCTTTGCATAATCAATCGCTGTGTGATTTCGTTGTAGCTCTCGCCGCCGCCAAAGTTCACCGTCGGCTTTCCTGTCGCGCGGTCAAACGGCATCGTCCAGTGCCACGTTTCTTTGTCTTTTTCTGCAATCGCGTAGCCTTTTCCCTTTTGCGTGTGAATGTGAACGACAATCGGGCGTTTTGTATCGCGCACCTTTTCAAATACGTTTACGAGGCGTTCGACATCGTTTCCGTTTTCCTCATAGATATAATCCAAGCCCCACGCCTTGAACATATTGTTCTCTGCTTTGCCGTTCGTCTTTCGCAATTCAGCGAGGTTCTTGTAAATGCCGCCGTGCGTTTCTGCAATCGCCATTTCGTTGTCGTTTACCACGATGATGAAATTTGAATTAAGTTCACTGCCTGCTGCGCTCAACGCTTCCAGAGCCTCGCCGCCTGAAAGCGAGCCGTCGCCGATAATTGCAACGATATTTTCGTTTCCGCCCAAAACATCGCGTCCCTTCGCCAAGCCTAACGCTAGCGCGATTGAAGTTGAGGTATGCCCGATATTGAAAAAATCGTGTTCGCTCTCGTCGGGATTGGTGTAGCCTGAATCTTCGGCAAAATGCGCGTCGTCGAGGTAACCCGCTTTTCTGCCCGTCAGCATTTTGTGCGCATACGCTTGGTGCGATACATCAAAAACAAATTTGTCTACAGGAGATGAAAACACATAATGAAGCGCAACCGTTGCTTCCACAAAGCCAAAGTTCGGACCGAAATGCCCGCCGATTTTCGTGAGCCGATTAAACAAGCCCTCTCGTATTTCTGCTGAAAGCGTTTTCAGCTCTTCGATACTAAGCTTTTTTACGTCGGCTGGCGAATAGATATTTTCCAAAAACATAAAAGAACTCCTGTAAAAAAGAAAAAATAAGTAACATATCGTTGCTTAACATTACTATACGATATAAAATATAACTTGTCAACACAAAAAATATATTTTTAATAACGAAATGTCGCTTATTGTTTTTTTTAGATTTTTCTTATATACTGTCTGTATGGCTGCATACATCAGAGCACGAAGCGACGTGCATAAAGAAGAACGCTTGATTCAGATAAAGCAGGCTGCGGACGAGATTTTTTCTTCCTGCGCATATTCGGATATTACGCTGACCACGATTGCCGAAAAACTGGGCTGGTCAAGGGCAAATCTCTATAAATATGTAACGACGAAAGAGGAGATTTTTCTGGAAATCACGTCGGACAAAATGGAAAAATACTATACCGCGCTGCTTTCGGCGTTCCCCGAGGGAAATAAGTATTCTATAGAAGTGATTGCGGAGGTATGGGCGGGGATTTTGAACGCACATCAAGAATATATGCGCTACGTTTCGTATTTGAACCCGATAATTGAGCGCAATGTTACGGTTGAGCGGCTCGCGGTGTTCAAAAAGAAATATTATGATTTTGCCGACGTGTTTTGTGTGCGACTTGGCTCAATGCTGGCTGTGTCAAAAGAAAAAGCGGAGAAAATGCAAACCGATGTGCTGTATTTTGCTTCGTCAACAGCCGTTTGCTGCTATAAAAATCCGCTGATTTTGCAGGCATTGGAAAAAATCGGCAGGAGCGCGCCGAAGTGGGATTTTTATGCCGATATGAAAGATTTTTTGCGTATGCGCTTGAAGTGGCTCGCTGGCGAAACGCAATAGCGTTTTATCAAAAAAAGCCGTTTTGGGCATTACAAAAAGTGCGCATTTTTTTTATAATCGCGATTATGACCGAAACACAATGGCACGCGCTGTGCGATTTTAGAACTGATTTTAAGGCGAAATGCGCCGAGTGGGACGAAACCTACAGCCCGCTGTTGCGCCCGCTGCTGCAAAAAATAACCGCCGAAAACGACAGCACGCCGTATTCTATCGAAAATCCGGTGGTGTACAACACGGCACTCGACGACATTACCGCGGATTCTGACATCAAAGTTATCGTCATCGGCGATAATCCGGGCAAAAACGAGCAAAGCAATGCGTTCAAAAAATATCTCGTGGGGCAAAGCGGCAAAATCGCCCAGTCGTTTTTTGAAAAAAATCGCGAATTCGCCCTCGATTTTCGCAAAAACACGATTATCCTCAACAAAACGCCGATTCACACCGCCAAAACGGTGCATCTCAAGCTGTTGGCAAAAGCCGACCCGCGCATTTTTGAGGCAATCCGCGAAACGCAGATGTATATGGCGCAAAAAACGGCGGAACTGCACATAAAAATGGCGAGGGAAAGCGCGGTGGAACTGTGGCTGGTGGGATACGCCGAGATAAAAAAGCACGGCGTGTTCGAGTTGTATCGCGAAAGCCTGAAAAATGCGTACGAAAACGCTCCGCGCTCGTGGGAAAACGTGTTTGCTTTCCAGCATTTTTCGATGAACCGCTTTGCCATCGACCTCAAAGCGCACACGCCTCCTGATACGCCGCTTCTGACCGCGCTGAAAAATCTGGGCAGAGCGCACAAACGCGAATTATTTTAACCGAACGATTTTTTTTGCGTTATCAGTCAATAATTGCCTGCCCGACCGCTTGGACGATGAATTATTGGTTAATAATTGCCTGCCCGACTGCTCGGACGGTGAATTATTGATTAATAATTGTCCTCCGTTTCTGTCATTGCCGCACTTGATGCGGCAATCTTTTTTTCAATGTCTGTTGAAACAAGGGGTAAGCCCCTTGTTATTTTGCATTTTGAAATCAAGGTGATGTTATTCAAGGAGATTTCGAATCGCGTTCTGCAATGACGCGAAAAAATTAGCGCACGATGGCGAATGTGGTGGCGGCGATGTAGCACAAGAGCATTACCGCGCCGCCGAGTCTGCCGATGGATTTTCCGCGAATGGCAAAAATCCACGTCATTACGCTCACGGCGATGAGAATCATCATATCGTACACGCTTGCGGTGTTGACGGCGACGGGGTGAATCGAGCTTGATACGCCGAGAATGAACAGGATATTGAAGATGTTTGAGCCGACCACGTTGCCCACTGCCATTTCGACTTCGCCTTTTCGTGCGGCAACGATTGAGGTGACCAATTCTGGCAAACTCGTGCCGAGTGCGACGACGGTTAAGCCGATGAGTGTTTCGGTCATTCCGAATGTCTGTGCGATGTACACCGCGCTTTTAACGACTGCCTGTCCGCCTGCGATGATGAGCGCAACGCCCGCGATGATGAGCAGGGCGCATTTCCAAAGCGGCATCGTTTTGATTTCTTCTTCTTCGGTGGGGTGTTTTTTTGCGTCGTAAATCAGATAGCAGATGTAGCTGACGAACAAGACGAGAAGCGTGAGTCCGAGCGCGCGGTACACCATTCCTGCGTTGTCTGCCATGGCAAGCGCGGGGAGTTTTCCGCTCACAATCGACGGCACGCCCGTTACGGCAAACACCAAAACGGCGATGAGGATTGAGATGGGGAAATCGCGTCGAATAATCACGCGGTCAACGGGGACGGCGTGAATTACCGCGCACACGCCCAAAACCACGAGCAGATTGAAGATGTTCGAGCCGACCACGTTGCTCAGTGCGATTTCGTTTGAGCCGCGCAGAGCCGCAGAGGTGCTTACGGCGAGTTCGGGGAGCGAGGTGCCCATAGAAATGACGGTTAAGCCGATAATTACGCCCGATACTTTGAATATCTTTGCAAGCGCGCTTGCTCCGTCCACGAAAAAATCCGCGCCTTTGACCAACGCCGCGAATCCGACGACCAACAACAACACATTCAGTGCAAGCATACAATGCTCCTTTTTGGGTGTTTGCAAAAAAAAAAGACTTTTCCTGCAAACACGATATTTGCAGTAAAAGTCTCGCTTCTTACAACATATTCCGGAGAAACTGTTTTTTACAAAATCAATTTCTCGTGATGACGAAATTATGTTACGCGCCAACTCGGCGTGCAAGCTACTCCCTTGTTACTTGATAAAACCGTATCATTAACAGCGGTGTCTGTCAAGTAACTTTATTGCACTTGGTAAAACCAAAGACCGATGAAGTTTTTGCCGTTTTTGCTGCCCATTATGACGATTTTGTCGATGCCGTCGGGAACGGTCAGCGGGAGCTCAAATGCGGCGGTTTTTGCGTTCTTGCTCATCAGCTCAAGCTCTCCGTTTATCACCACGCCGAGCGCAGAAAATTCCTTCGTCGCAATCTCGAACGTGACGGATTCGCCCGATTTGAGCACCGCCGTGCGCGGAGAAATTAAATGCGTGTTCACGGTCTCGCCGTACGAGCTATACGCCGACGGGAATCGGAGCGTATGTTCGCCAAAGCCCGCGTAGCCCTCTGCCGCTTTTACATCAAAGTACATCACTTCTTCGTAGCTGCTAGTGTTCTCGTCCAAGAGTTTCAAAATCTTGGTAACCGCCGTGTTGCGCGCCGTGGCAAGCGGGTCGTCAACGGGATAATACCGGCGATTTTCGTCCACCTTGAAAAAGGCGGCATCGAAATACTCTTTTTCTTTTGCAGTGATTTTCTTTTCTGCCAAAAGTTGCTCGGTGCGGGGCAAAATGCTCTGTTCAAACTCGGCGGTTTGAAAATGGGACGGGTTTTGTGTGGTGCCTTTGGGTCGAGCCAAAAGCCGCGCGCGGTATTTTTGCGCCGCAGGAATATCCACATTGAGCAAAAGCGCAGTGCCGTTGTGGTCAATCCACGTTGCATTTGCGACCGCTCCCGTGCCGCCGTCTCTGTCTATTAAATCGCTCATAATCAAAACGGAGGATTTTGATGTCTTAAAGTCGAACACGGTGGCTTCGCTGATTTCGTTCGTGTAATTTGCCGCGTTTTTGCCCAAACTCAAGCCGTTTTCAAAGAACACGCCCGCAAGATACGGCTCTTTTACGAATTGTTCTTTGGTGCGCTGTTTTTCTTTCGGCAAGTACTGGAACTCGCTTTTTTGGGGCAAATGCGAATAGATAAACTGCGACGGCGTGAGCGAAAACCATTGGGTTGTGTAGCGTTTGATAAACGTTTTCCAATCCACATAGCCTGCGTCCCACGTTACGTCGATGAGCTGCCAGCCTTTTGCCATTTTGACGGCGTTCCATGCGTGGTCGGCTTGTTCCTGCAAATAGCCCGCGTAGCCAAATCCTTTGGAATATCCGTCGATGACAATCGCTTCCACGCCTGCGAGACGGCACATTTCCGCCATTAAAATGCTGTAGCCCGAGCAAATGGCTTTTTGCTTTTTGAGCACGATTTCTGGCATTTGCGATTCGCTTGAAATAATGCTGCTGGAAAAATACAGTTCTGTGTCATACGCGATGTTGTCGCAAATCCAGTCGTGCAGGACTTTTACTTTTTGGTCGCTTCCCAGTCCTGCGGTCAAGTTCTGTACGAGCGCGCCTAAGTTGTCTTTTGGGTTTGAAAACACCGCTTCGCTGATGGATTTTGGCACGTTTCGCACCCGTGAATCCATCGTTGCCGTGATTGTGTAAAGGGCGGATTCGGTGGCTTGCATTTTCGCGGCAAAGTCGGCGGGAGTTTTTGCGCTTTGAGGAATCGGAAAACCGAATGTCGTGATTGTGCCACCCAGCCCAAACACCGTGCGCGGAGAATCGCGTTTAATAGATTCGGCGTTTTTGCACGGATAAATCAATCCTGCGCGGTTTGCGGGAAGAATGTGCATATAGGTAATGAGCTGATGAATATCGTTGCGAGAAATAGAAGCGTTTTCAAGGCTTTTGTATTTTGCATCGAGAATGTCATTTTCGGCAGGAATGGGCGCGCCGTAGCAAAAATCTTTGATTTGCTCGCCTCTATAAAAATCAGGATACCGCGGATTTTTGCTCCACACAGAAATCGCGCCTGTTTGCTCCTTGTTTCGTGGGTGTTTGAAACCGTTGCTTTTCAAAATCGTCCACACATATTCTTCCCAGAGCCACGCGCCGTCAAAAAGAATCCCGTATGCTTTGTTCTTTTCGTTTCCAAAACCGATTTTCTTGTGGCGCAGAATGGCAAGACAGAGCTTTTGCAGTGGCTTGTAAGCGGTGAAATACGGGTGAGTTATGGGCTTTAGATTTTGCGAAATCACCTTTTCACGATTATGAATGTCATAATGTGGCGTTGATTCAAAAATTTCCTGCACACATTTTTTTACTTCGCTGCTTGAGTTCAAAATGTGCTTTCCAAACGGCTTGTTTTTTATGAACTCAATCGTGTGCCGAATAAGCTCCGTTACCGCGTTGTCAAAAGTGCGCTCTCGGCTGTTGTAGGCGATTTTTCCCGAAAAAAGAGTGTTCTGCTTTATGTGTCGGCTCAAATCAATAACGCCCTTCACGTTCGCATCATTCCGAGCGAAAGTCTGATACTGCCGAAAGATTCCCTGCGCAAGAGCTTTCTTTAAAAGCAACGGAAAAGAAAACAGCAGCAAATCAAGCGCGCCATCTTTTGAAATCTGTTGCTCAAAATCAAAAAGATTTATGGAAAATACTTTTTGCAGCATATACTGAAGAAAAGTATCATTTTGGTCGTCGGAAAACCGAGAGCGGATTTTAAGTTCTGTTCCGCCAAGAGCAACAAAGCCCATCACATTGCCCGTTTTCAGCCGTACATCTTCCAGTTTTTCTGGATTTCCGTGCAAGTTGAAGATTTCTTCATCTTCGATTCCGTCGTTGAAAACGCCTAAGACTTTGGGAAACACCAAAAGCGAAGGATTGTTTTTTACAAGTTCAGAAAGCGGCGTGTTCGCGATTTTATTTAGATTGTCGTAGTCGGATTGAGTGGGAATTTCTCCGTCCGCGCCCAGCTTGCTGAACGAAACGCCGCAGTTGTTGTCCGTCGTGCAAAGTCTCATTTTGATTAACCTTGCAGAGCGTCAGAGTTTTCCAAGTTATACGCCGCTTTCAATTTTTCAAGTTCATCGTCCGCATCTTCCATTCCGCGCAAATATTCGCGCAAAAGCCCTTCAAGGTGATATTCCCAAAGTTTGCCGAAATCGCCGCCGTTCAAATAGGCGCGGCGTTCGAAAAGATCCATGTCGGCCCAGCGTTCCGGCAGCAAACGATCCAAGTAGTCCTGTACGACGCCTTCACGGTCGTCCGTTTCCAGCGCCTCGCGCTGCTGTGCATAGGCTTCCGCCGCAACGTCATCTTTGAGGAATAGTTCTTCTTCGTGCCGATACCGCACGATTGCTTCAGCCCAAATTTGATCAACGTCTCGAAGCTCCCACGGACGGAACCTGCTCTGCCCGGAAACCCGCACAGGCCAAAAACGGCGGTTGCCCGTGACGTCTCGCAGAAAGCCGCCCTCGCTGTTTGTTGTCCCGACGATCACGCAGGAGCGAGGATGACTTTCCACCGTGACGCCGTATGCCTGACGGTACTTGTCGTCGGTGCGCGTGATGAATGATTTTACCACCTCGACGTCCATTTTCTTGATGCCGTTCAGTTCGGACAGTTCAAGCAACCAGTAGCCCTGCAGCTTTTCCGGCGCAGTCTTGTCCTTCATATCGGAGATGGAAAGCGAATCCGAGAACCACTGCTTTCCGAGTCGCGAGAATAGCGTGGACTTTCCGATACCCTGACCGCCAATCAGGACGAGGATGGAGTCGAACTTGACGCCGGGTTCAAAGATTCTTGCAATCGCGGCCGTCAGCGTTTTGCGCGTGACCGCGCGGACATAGGGCGTATCATCAGCGCCGAGATAATCGATCAGCAACGTATCAAGCCGCTCAACGCCATCCCATTTCAATGCATTCAATCAGAATAAAGCCTATTATTGTTAACTATGTGATTTTTGCGGGATGCGGTGCGCT
>CALBGU010000064.1 GCA_937893155.1 uncultured Treponema sp.
TATATCAATTTTAGAGAGTTCCTTTTTCCAGCATACCAAAAATAACACCTCCAAAAAATACAAACTACGTTAGATTACTCAGCTTATACCATTACAATTTTTCCGTCTTTTACATCGACTTCTTTGCCACATTCACGGCAAAATATTTTTTCGCTATCCACATATTCAGAACGGATAATCTGAAATTCCCAACCGCAATTTAGGCATTTTCCCATAAATCACACTCCTATAATTTTATAGCGACCTGATTTTACAAGACATATACTGTTGTAATCATTTGCGTCAGAAAACTCATATTGCCATATATTGTACACATCGTACGCCGCGTCCCGCTCAAAAAAAACAGGGATAACTTTTTTCTTTGTAATTGCCTGCCATTGACGGTACGGATAGAACAACTGTCGAATAATTGTGTTTTCAACCGCCGTGTTTTTTGCTTCGATAAGCACAATTTCGTCTTTGCCCTCATATCCCGCGTCAACTTCGGTTTGCACACTCTCTGCTTCAATATGAATCCTGCCGACTTTGAATGAAAATTTCGGCGTGTATTTTCGTCCGCGAATTGTCAGCAAAAGCGTCGGGTCATTCATAAACGTGCGGATAAGCGACGACGCATACGCAAAATCTAGATGTTGCATTTCAGAATCGCCAACATCAGAACTGTCTAAATGAAAATCAAGTTTTGAATGGTATACTTGAATTTCGCTCTCAATCGGCGGAATGTCAATGTAACCTTCGCCGCGACAAATCGCATATTCGCCGTTCCGCGTCGGCAGGATAAAAAGATTGTTCTGCTGAAAAATGAGCGGACGAGATTCGCGCGTATCCTGTTTGCATAAAATCCGAACTTCTTTTTCCGCTGTCTTTTTGAACTCTTGGCACGACCGTTTGATTTGTTCCGCACTCAACGGGAAATACGATTTTGAAAAATCGTGTTCTAAAATGTGATAATCGTCAAAAATTTTTTGCCACGAAACACTGTTTGCCATTTTTCGCTCCTAAAACACGCTCGCGATATTTGAAATCAGAAGCTCGCTCACTTTACCGCGCTTTTTTGCGTTGGAATTTATCATTCGGGAAGCAAAAATCCGTTTTATTTCAAAACGCGCATACAAATCATCAAAAAAGGTGTCGTTTTCGTCGGCATTTTTTGGGTCAGAATTGCTCGCAAGGATTTTCGCGCCTTTTTGCGCACATTCCTCGATAAATTGCTTTAGCGCAATCTGCTCTTTGTCTGAAAATCCGCTTTCAGAATACGAAGTAAACGCGCTTGTGGCGTTGAGCGGGCGATACGGCGGGTCGATGTATACAAACGTGTCTTTGCCGATAAAATCCCTACACGCTGTATAGCCGCCCGTGCGCATTTCTACATTTTGTAACAGCGCAGAGCAAGCACGGAGGTTTTCTGCGTCGCACAAAAGCGGATTTTTTGCGCTGTTGAACGGCACATTGAAAAGCCCTTTTGCATTCACGCGATACAAGCCGTTGAAACACGTTTTGTTTAAAAAAATAAACAGCGCGGCTTTTTCAAGATTGTCAGATTCGCTTTTGTTCGTTTTCAGTTCGTTGAATCGGCTTCGGCTTTCGTAAAAAAATGCTTTGTTTTCTTCCACAGTCTGATTTCTGTAGCGGTTTTGCAGCGCGGAAAGAATCGAAATCACATCATCGCAGCGATTTTTTATCTGTCTGTATGTGTTCATCAGTTCCGCGTTTATGTCGTTGATGAGAACGCTTTTTGGGGAAAACGTTTGCAATACATCAAACAGCACCGCGCCGCCGCCCACGAACGGTTCGCAGTAAGTTTCGATTTTCGCGGGATATTTTGCTCTGATTTCCTCAAGCAACTGCCCTTTTCCGCCCGCCCACTTTATAAACGGTTTTGCAATACTCATAAGTGCAAAAAATATATCATTTTTGCCGTAAGATTTCTACCGCGCTTTTTTGGAGGTGCTTCAAAAGATATGCTGATATTATCACTTTGTCATTGGCGTGCTTGACACGGGAATCTGTTTTCTATGTTCATTGAAACAAGGGACTTAAGTCCCTTGCTGCCTCCTACATTGAATAAAAAGATTATCGAGGTTTACACGTCCGAAAAATCTTTGATAATGCGTTCGGCGACTTTTCGCTTGGCAAGACCGCGGTCCATCGCTTCTTTTTCAAGAAAGCGGTGCGCGTCCTGCTCGCTCATTCCGCGTTTTTCCACGAGGACGAGTTTTGCGCGGTTGACAATGCGGATTTCTTCCATTTTGCTCTTGAGTTTCACGGTCTGGCTGGAAAGCATTTGGATTTTGTACTGCACGGCAATCGCAATTTTTATCATATTGTAAAAATAGAACGGCTCGAACGGCTTGGTCATCGTCAAAACGCCGAATCCTTCCACGCGATACGAGATTTCGTCAAACAGCTCGCTCGGCGAAAGCAACACGACCGCGCTGTATTTTTCCGACACCTGAATCGCAAAATCCGTGCCGCTTGACTCTGCGCTGTCGGCAATGATGATGTTGAACTGCCGCTCATCAACCAGCCGACGCGCTTCGTTTATGTCGTCAAGAGAAATAAGCTCGAACATCGGCGGAAGCAAAAAAGCACGGATTGCCGAAACCATTTTGCTGTCGCTTGAAACAAGCAAGACCGAATAACAATCGCCCATCATAAGCGCGTCCTAAAATGAAATGCCGCCGAGGGCTTTTTTGACGAACTCGCTTTTTTGAGCACATTCCCGAGCCTCTTCGAGCGACTGCGGAAGCGGTTTCAAGCCGATTTTCGCCGCCGTTTTGCTGTCAAAAAGATTCACCGCCGTTTCTTCGCCCGCGCTTGCCCCGCACTTGATTCCGTCGATTGCCGCGTGAATGAGCAGAGTGAGTGCAAGATAGGGATTGCAAGAGGGGTCGGGCGAGCGCAATTCCAGACGGGTTTCGCGCTTGGTTGCGGGCAGACGGATAAGCGCAGAGCGGTTCTCTTTGCCCCACGAGATATATTTCGGCGCTTTTGCCGAACCCAATCGCTTGTACGAATTTTCCACGGGATTCAAAAAATAGGTGATGTCTTCGATGTGGCGATAAATGCCGCCGAGGATATAAGGGAGCAGGGCTTCGGCTTTTTCGCGATTGCCGTCGCCGCCGATTAAACGGCACGACAAATTGATGTGCATACCGTTTCCCGCCTCGTCTGCAATCGGTTTGGGTGAAAAATCCGCGAAGAGCCCCTGCGCCGCCGCTTTTGTGTTTACCACCCACTTGAACGTCGACACGTTGTCGGCAGCGGTGAGCGGGTCGGAATAGCGAAAGTCGATTTCGTTTTGCCCCGGACCGTCTTCGTGGTGGCTCGCCTCGGGGGTGATGCCCATTTGCTCAAGCGTGAAGCAGATTTCGCGCCGAATATTCTCGCCGTGGTCTTCGGGCGCGATGTCCATATACGAAGCGTTGTCGAACGGGATTTTTGTGGGGAAACCTTGCTCATCAACCTTAAAAAGATAAAACTCGATTTCCGTGCCGACCATCAATTCCACGCCGCATTCATCTTTGAGCGCCTTGCACGCATTTTGGAGCATTGTGCGGCTGTCTTTTTGGTACGGCGTACCGTCGGGATTAAAGATATTGCAGAACATTCGCACCACTTTGCCCGTCATCGGTCTCCACGGGATAACCGCCAGCGTGGACGGGTCTGGATACAAGAACAAATCCGATTTTTCTGCGCCCTCAAATCCCTTAACCGCACTTGCGTCAAACGCGATGCCGTCGGCAAATGCGCGCTCCAGTTCGCTCGGCATTATCGACACATTCTTTTGCTTGCCAGCCATATCAAAAAATGCCAGACGGATAAACTTAACGTCCGATTCTTTCACAAAATCCATCACTTCTTCTTTTGTGTACATTCTTTTCTCCCAAAAATCTTTTTCGCCGCCGCAAGTTAATACGCCTTGTTGTGCACGCCGCCGATTGCCCGTCCGCTCGGCTCGTCCATATTTTTCCACGCCGCGTCCCACTCCAAAGCCTTGGCGGTAGAACACGCAACACCCGCTTCGTGCGGAACGCATTTTGCCGCGCTGTCAGACGGAAAGAGCCGTGCATAGATTTCGCGGTAATAATATTCCTCTTTTGTTTTCGGCGGATTAACGGGAAATCGGTTTTCGCGGCGCGCAAATTCGCTGTCGCTTACTTTTTCTTCGGTCATCTTTTTGAGCGTGTCAATCCAGTTGTAGCCCACGCCGTCAGAAAACTGCTCTTTTTGCCGCCAGCAGATTTCCGAAGGCAGCATATCCTCAAACGCCGCGCGCAAAATCCACTTTTCGATTCTCTGCGTACCGTCGCCCAGTTTGATACACATTTTGTCCTTGGGGTTCAAGCTCATCGCCGTGTCGATAAAATCCTTGTCCAAAAACGGCACGCGCCCTTCCACGCCCCACGCCATCAGCGATTTATTCGCGCGAAGGCAGTCGTACAAATGCAGTTTGCTCATCTTTCGGACGAGTTCTTCGTGAAACTCGCGCGCATTCGGCGCCTTGTGAAAATACAGATAGCCACCGAAAAGCTCATCGCTGCCCTCGCCCGAAAGCACCATTTTTATCCCCATCGACTTAATCACGCGAGCAAGCAGATACATCGGCGTTGAAGCGCGCACGGTCGTGATGTCGTAGGTTTCGATGTGATAAATCACGTCGGGGAGCGCGTCGAGAGCCTCCTGAATCGTGAAATGCACTTCGTGGTGCACCGTGCCGATAAACTCCGCGGCTTTTTTTGCGGCGATTAAATCGGGACTGCCCTCAAGTCCAATCGCAAAAGAGTGCAAACGCGGCCACCACGCGCTTTCTTTGCCTTCCGTTTCGATTCGTTTTGTGCTGTATTTTTGCACAATCGCCGCAATAATCGACGAATCAAGCCCGCCGCTCAACAGCACCCCGTATGGCACATCGCTCATCAACTGCGCTTTTACCGCAGACTCAAGCGACAGCCGCACTTTTTCTATCACGACAGGATTCGCCGTTTCACCGCTGTCGTCGGAGGCACGAGGGGCGTTTTTCACCGCGTCGAAGCTCTCCCACGCACGATTATACCAGCGCGTCGGCTTTTCGTCTTTTGAATACAGATAATGCGCATTCGGAAACTCTTCCACGGTCACGCATTCGCCCTCAAGCGCCTTTAACTCGCTTGCAACATAATAGCGCCCCGCTTTGTCCCAGCCTTGATACAGCGGAATCACCCCGATTTCGTCCCGCGCAATAAAATAGGTGTCGTCCTCGCTGTCGTAGAGCGCAAAAGCAAAAATGCCCGAGAGCTTTTCTATCATTTCTGCAAAATTTTTGCCCTGCGCCTTGTATTTTTTGTACAACGGAATGATGACCTCGCAGTCGCTCCCCGTACGGAATGCGTAAGAGGCGAATTCGGCGCGCAATGCCTTGTGATTGTAGATTTCCCCGTTTGCCGCAAGAATGATTTTTTCATCATCGCTCACCAGCGGCTGCTTGCCGGAAAGCGGGTCCACAATGCTCAGGCGCTCGTGGCTCAAAATAGCATTCTCCCCCGTGTACACGCCGCTCCAATCCGGTCCTCGATGGCGAATCTTCTTCGACATCTCCAATACGCACGAGCGCAAACTCTCTTTCAAGCCGTCCGCAATCGGCTGTCCACCCGCAGATAAATCAAACGCACCCACAAATCCGCACATAAGTTTCCTCCGAAAAAAAAGAGGTCGTAGACTTTTCTTCTTGCCGTTTCCGCTGCTCGTTACCGAAACAGAAAAAACGTGTAAGAAAAAATATCTACGACCTCTTTGCCGTAATGTAGCTCAATCCTACTCAAAAAAAACTGCTCTGTCAAGCCTGCATTTTTGGGAGCGCACATTATTTTTTCTGCGCCGTAAGCGTATTTGAATCGATTATCACTTTGGTGATTTCGGCGATATACATCGTGTGGAAATCATCTTTGCGATAATTTTGCTTGAGAATCTTTTCGTCCGTAAAGCAAAATGCGTCCATCTCCTGCGCGTAGAGCTTGCGGCAAAACAGCACAAGACGGCTTCCGTCAATCCACGGCACGTCGTTCATATAATTCACCTTGAGCTTAGAAACGAGCATTTTGTCTTCGTCGCGTCCGCTGTGGCTGCCAAGATATTCGTAGCGGTTCTTTATGGAATTGCCCAGAACGCACAGGCTGAACTCCTCGCCCGCGTCGAGCAATTCCTTGGTGTATCGCGACGGACGCAGATAAATCGTCGCCACATTTTTATTCCACAGCACGCCCAAGCCGCCCCAGCTTGCCGTCATCGCGTTTACCCGAGAATCGCCCTGCACCGTAACCGCAAGGTAATCCTTTCCGATAAGCCTGAAGGCATTATCCTTGATGTCTTCTGCTTTGATTTCTTTCATAGCCATAAAAAGCCTCCCGAATGTTCTTCTTGCAGTGATACTAGCATTTTTTGCGAAAAAGTTTTAGCCCCTTTTGCAGAGAATAGCAGAGAATACAAAAAAAGATTGCCGCAGAACACTACAGCAATCCTTTTATCACGAAAATGCGCTATAACTCGTACCGCCATTCGCTTTCTGCCGACACGCCTTTTAGTTCAGCGATTTCGTCGGTCGCAAACTCAGGACGCTCTTCGAGATACATCGGCACATCGCGCTTCAGTGGCATAATCAAAAGCTCCAGCGCAGAAAAATCCACGTCGGCAAAATCCGCGCTCAAGAACCGTTTTAAGCCGATTTCCCACGGATAGTCCTCGCCCAGATAAAAATGGTCGAGCAGCAATTTTTTCCCGCCACTTCTCGGCGCATAAAGTTCCGCACGGTCGCCCGTGTATGAAAAGCGCACAAAAATATCCGCAGCCTTTCCCTCGCGCACCGCCTGCAACAACGGCACGACGTTGAGCGAATACGTTCCCGCTCCCGCCTCGCGCGCCGAAACCGCTGGCAAAGCACTCGGTGCGTCATCGCACACATAATGCGCAAACAACGCCGGCGCGCCGTTCACATTCAGATTTTTGTTCGTCGTGCCGTCCTCGCGGAAACCCGCTGGCGCGCTCGAAAACGCAGGGAACGCATAAAACTCGCGAGAACCTCGCCCCGAAAGAATCGCCGCCCCGCTCTCATCGGTGTACACACTCGCCGCATCACCTGTGATGATAAGCCGCTCGCCGTCAGCCCCCGAAACGCGCCACGCATTGAGCGCGTCTTTTCGCGAAAGCACGATAAAATCCTCCGCGCCCGCCGTCTTGGACTGCTCATCGCAATACGAAAAGAAATCCCGCGGATTGTCCACGCCGTCACGCGCATAAAACACGGTTTTTTTGCCGAGATTGCAAAGCGGAGTCGCCTCGGCAAACTGCACGCGAGCAGAACCGAACGCCATATTGAACGGCAAAAAGAAGAAATCGCCGTTTTTTACGGTGAGAGACGCAAGCCGCGTTTCGCCGTCGGGAGAACTCAAACGGACATCGCTATGCTCCGCCATTTTCAGATGTCGCACATAGTTGTTCACAAACACATACCCGCGCTTGCCGTCAGAGCGGAACGAATAGCGCAGGTGCTCCGTGTCGGCAGGAGCAAGCGGATTTTCCTCGGGGATAACCGCAGGAAAAGCACACAACTCCTCGCCAAAATCGTGCACAAAATACGAAAGCAATTTCAACTCGCGATAAGTGTCGCTCACCTCACCGAACTCGCGGATTGGCGCACGAAAATCGTAGCTCTTTATAGGCAGGTCGTTCGGATAGCCCGTATCGCGCGACTCCTGCAACGTGGTCAGCTTGCCGTCGGGGTTCGTGCCGCCCGTGTACATATAGTAGCCGAGCAAATTGCACCCGCTTCCCATCTTCACCATTGCCACCGCCGCGATGTCTTTCGCCTGCGCAATCGTGCGCCGGTGCGCCGTCACCTGCAAACCACCGCCCAGCTCTGCCGTCAAATACGGAAAGCGAGACGCATCAAACGTAATGCCGTAGCCCAAACCGTGGTCGCTTCCGATGTTGTGGTCATTGCGCTCGTGCGTAAAAACATAGTTGCCGCTCGGCTCAATCTCCGTCGTGCGCTGGTCCCATGGCGCGTCGCAGTAGCCGCCCATCACAGGAAGAAGCCCGCCCGTGCGCGCTCCGCCCCAGCCCGTCGCCGTGTAGATTGCCACGTCAAAGCCGATTTTTTTTGCCATGGACTGAAGGCGCTTCATGTGCTCGTCGCCCGTTTCGTCGGAAAGCCCGCCGCAGTGCCCGAACTCGTTCTCAATCTGCACGCCGATGATGGGCGCGCTCGCCGCGTCACCGGGGACGCACACAAAGCCGCGCGCCTGCTCGTAGATTTTCTTGTACCACGTTTCGACGACGGAAAAATACGCCTCGTCGTTGGTGCGCGGCTCAAAGCCCTTCTTCAAAAGCCAGTCGGGGAAGCCGCCGTTGCGCCCCTCGCCGTGGCACCAGGGGCCAATCCTGAGCAGCACCTTCACGCCGCATTGCCCCGCCGTCTGGAGGAAGCCGCGCAGGTCGCGGTCGCCCGTCCAGTCGTACTCGCCCTCGATTTCCTCGTGATGAATCCAAATGACGTAGGCGCTCACGATGTCCACGCCGCCCGCCTTCATCTTGCACAGCTCCCGCCGCCACTCGCCGTCGGGATAGCGGGAATAGTGGATTTCCCCCATGACGGGGAACCAGCGGGAGGACCTGCCGTCCGCCCCGGTCCGGATAAGGCTCTTGCTGTCGTACGAATAGTTCACGATACCCTCCTTCCCTACAGCAGCGCGGTCAGCTCGCCGATCACGCCCCGCATGCGCTCGTCGCTCAGGCCAAAGTCCATCTGCCGGTAGCTCCAGGCCGCCCGGCCGATGCCGTTGAAGCCCTCGAAGGACACGTGGATATAGTCGTTCAGGGAGAACTCGCGGGATGCCCGCAGGTCCGCTGCCTCGACCGTGAGCTCACCGCCGGCGAGCACGATGCCGATGTCC
>CALBGU010000065.1 GCA_937893155.1 uncultured Treponema sp.
GTCATGCTGAACTTGTTTCAGCATCTCGTTCAAAGTGCACTTTCGCCGTAGATTTTTGCAAAATACACGCCGATTTGCTCTAGCACTTTTCGGGAAACTTCGCTGTTTTTGTGTATCAATTCCGAAAATCCCGCCGCGCTGATTTTGACCACAATCGTTTTTTCTGAGGCAATCACGGTGTTATCGCGCCGTTTTTTGAGCACACACGACATTTCGCCGAAAAAACTGCCTTTTGCAAGTTCGCTTTTTTCATTTTCGCCGAAAATCTCCACTCTTCCGCTCGCGATATAAAACGCCGAGTCCGCAAAATCGCCCGCGCTGTAGATTTTTTCGCCCGGTAAAAATGTGCACGTTTCAAGATGTTTTTTGGGACGCAAAAAATAATCGGGCAAAACAAAGATTTTGTAGCGGATTCGTGCAAAAAATGCGGTCAGATTTCGTTCTTGCAAAAGATAGAGTTCGCCTAAAAGAAGGTCGTCAAAAAACTGCAAAACGAACATAAATTGCGCAAAAAACAAAAAAAGCACGAAAAACACATACACGCCCAAAAGCATTACGATAAGGCGGCTGAACATGCCGTACACGAGGTCGTAGCGGTTTATGTTTATAAACGCCGACATCAATTTCTGCACCGCAAAAAACACAACGGTGCACAATCCCGCGCTAAAAACCGAAAGCCGCAATGACGGACCAGAGCCGCTCGCAAAGGCTTTATACATAACGGCAATAAACACGAAAACGCAAATATACGGCACCAGAATCATCGTTATTTGCGCCGCAGGTTTTGCCAGCCACAGAAAATGCGAAAACGGATTGCCAAAAATGGCGGAAAGCGGGGACGCAATATCGGCAAACAGTGCCTTTATTTCGCTCGGAAGCGAAAGGGAAAACAGCGTGCGCGCGGTGGTGCTGAAAAAAATGAGCGCGGCGATTGCCAAAATCACCACCATTTCTTCGGCAAAGACCACAAATTGATTGACTACAGGACGGGAGGTTAAACGCTTTTTGTAGATTTTTCTGAGCGATACAGAAACGGCATTAAAAAAGTTCCGCGAAAGCCACACCGTAAACACTGCAATCGCAATTTCAAAATGCCCAGAAACACGGATAGACGCAATTCGGTCAAGGATTTCATTCATTGGAATCGCGGTGGGAATAATGCCGTTTGCGCCAAAAATAACCGCGATTGAATCAGCAGAAGCATGTAAAAGTTGCACCAAAATCGCGGCAATTATCATAAAAATAGGGATAAACGAGAACAAAAAACCGAACGCACAGGCAGCAGCGTGGGAAGTCAAATTATTTTCAATAAAAAATACGGTTGTCAAAAAAAATGCTTGAACTGCTGCCCGTGGAGAAAAATCTCTGAAATTACGCCTTGTCCTCATTGTACAAGGATTCATAATCCATTCGGTCTTCGGCAAAGTTCTTTGAAATATCGCCAAGCGTGGATTGCTCGAGCGTTTTCGCAATAAATTCTTGGATTGCAATTTTGTTTTGCGGAAGCTGATTCGGCAGGAACAACAGAACAAGCGTCGTAAACGTCTCGCCGGGCTTAATCGCAAAAACAACAGCCGAACTCAAAATCTGCCGTTTTTCAAGGCGGAGCGTAAAGTTTTTCAGCAACGCATTTTTCACAAAACAGTTTGCCTCTTTATTGCTCACACCGCACGCAAAGCCCACCGTTGAAATATCCAAGAGTTGCATTGTCAAAACATTTTCATTCACTTCGCAGATAATTTGCGCAGTCGGATTTTTGGAAGTATTTGCACGAACGTACTGTCGCCGCCCTTTTGCGCCGTTCACATCAAGAACGCCCTGAATTGAATTCACCAATTCGCTATTTCCGACAGATGTTACAATATACCCCGCATCGAGCGTTACCTTTGACAAAAACAATTCGCGTTCCGTCCGTCTTGAACGAGAAGAAAGAACTCCCATAATTGTCGATTTCAAATTCTCGTCTTCATCTTCATTGATAGATTTAATATATGACAGCCACCCTTTTGAAGACATAGATTGCTCGTCAATATTGATAAAACAAATGGAATTAGGATACTTTTTCAGTATTTCTCGTGCAAAACGCCAATTCGGAATAACATATACCTCGTATTCTAATTCACGCAATTTGTTAGTCACAAATGGAAAAACATTCGGCGGCGGAGTAATAAAAAAAATTTTTCGTCCAAAAACAGGATTTTCTTTTTTTGTAGCTGTTTCACTCATATATTCATTATCTGTCGATTTTACGATTTAATCAATACTTATTTCGCCCCCCCCCCCCCTGCATTTTTTTTGCAAAGGGAGAGAGAAAATCCATTTTTTAGAAGTCAGCGAGCTTTGGTGCGCGCGGATACGGCACTACATCGCGAATATTCGCCATACCTGTGATATAGCGGAGTAAGCGGTCGAAGCCCAAGCCAAAGCCTGAATGCGGCACTGAACCAAAGCGGCGGAGATCAAGATACCACTGATAATTGCTCATATCCATTCCGCGCTCTTCGCACACTTTCAACAGCTTGTCATAATTCTCTTCGCGTTCGCTTCCGCCTGTAATCTCGCCCAAGCCAGGAACTAAGACATCAACAGCACGCACCGTTTTTCCGTCGTCGTTCTGCTTCATATAGAACGCCTTTACATCTTTCGGATAGTTGTAGACCATTACAGGACTCTTGAAAATCTTTTCGGTCAAACATCTCTCGTGTTCTGTCTGCAATTCCTTTCCCCATTCAATCGGGTACTCAAAATCCTTGTTGTACGGCTCAAGCTCTTTTACAGCGTCCGTGTACGAAATGCGCTTAAATGGCGTGTCTACAACGTGCTGCAGCTGCGCAATAACGCCGCTCTGTATTCTCTTTTCAAAGAACTCAAGGTCATCGCGGCACTTTGTCAAAGCCCAGTTAAACATATATTTCAAGAACTCTTCTTCCAAATCCATATCGTCGAAGAGGTCAAAGAACGCCATTTCAGGCTCGCACATCCAGAACTCTGCAAGGTGTCGCGGAGTGTTAGAGTTTTCTGCGCGGAATGTCGGTCCAAAGGTGTATACACGGCTCAAGGCGGTCGCCATTGTTTCTGCTTCAAGCTGTCCGCTTACGGTAAGATTTGCCTTTTTGCCGAAGAAGTCTTTTGAATAATCCACGATTTTGTGCGCGTCTTCAATCTTCATTCCGCCCGCGCCCGCCTTTACGCCGAGTTCTGCGATTTTCTCAAGCGAAAGCGTGGTAACCTGAAACATCTCGCCTGCGCCCTCTGCGTCGGAACAAGTGATTTCAGGAGCCATAATGTAGACAAAGCCGCGCTCTTGAAAGAACGTGTGCAAAGCCAAAGCCATCTGATTGCGAAGACGGAACACAGCCCCGAACGTATTTGTTCGCGCTCTCAAGTGTGCATTTTCACGCAAGTATTCCATTGACATATTCTTTTTCTGCAATGGATAGCTATCAGTCGGACAAGTGCCTAACACGCTAAGTTTCACAAGCGTAACTTCTACAGCCTGTCCGCTTGCAGGAGAAGGGATAATCACGCCTTCCGCCTTTACCGATGCGCCTGTAGTAACTAATTTTAACTGTTCTTCGATTGAAACAGAATCAGCATTTGCGTGCGGACAAGTGCGGTCAAAGGTAAGCTGAATTGAAGCAAAACAGCTTCCGTCGTTTACCTGTATAAAAACAAGATTCTTTGAATCTCTCTTCGTTCTAACCCAACCGCACACAGTAACTGTTCTGCCGTCTGGGTTCGATGTCAAAATATCTTTAATCAACTGTGGTTTCATAGCGCAATCTTAGCATTTTACTGGTATGCTGTCAAATATGCCTGTTTATCATTTGCGCTTTTTTATGCAGCAAAGAAATAAATTCCCTGCTGCATTTTTTTGAAGAAAAGATTTTTATTCGTTGTTGGCTTCTGTGGTTGGCGTTTCTGGTGCGTCAGAAGAAACGGTGCGCTTTGAAACAACGTGAACGCGCTTGCTTCCTTCGCGTTTTGCCGTTCGGTCTGCAACAAGGCGGCTCTCGCCCTTTCTGCGATACACTTTTTTCTTGGGTTCTGTTCCCTCGCCTGCATTGCCGCGCGCAAATTTTGCTTCTTTGGCAGCCTTTTTTTCGGCGCGCATTTTTTCGCGGTCGCGCAATTCTTTTTCGATGAACTTCAAGGAAGTATCCATACCTTGCAGAAATTTCTGAAGGTCATCTGCGAAAATCGCAATCTGATGACGGTCAAAATCGCCGCCGTCCCTGCTTTTGCTTTCGACAACCTGCAAAAAAACATCGCCTGTTCTGTTTTCTTTTACGTTAAAGAAATAAGAACGATTATCCAACGTAATCTGAGTCGTAAAAAGTTCTCCACGAATAGCCATAAAAATCCTTCCTTAAAAATGTATTGGGAAAATTCATTGAAATCTTGAGAAATCGGTGTAAATATATGACATTTTTTTGAATTAGTCAAGTTTTTCTCGCATTGGATTTAGCAAAACCGCCGCGATGTGAGCACATTCCTTGTGCGCAATTGCCGCCAAAGCGAATTCCTCCGCCGTTTCTCAGCCCAGAAGCGCGCCGATAACCG
Organism: uncultured Treponema sp.; assembly: GCA_937893155.1. Lineage (GTDB taxonomy): Bacteria > Spirochaetota > Spirochaetia > Treponematales > Treponemataceae > Treponema_D. The sequence continues at coordinate 4,564 of CALBGU010000065.1, forward strand.
TTTTTTCGACCGTTTCGACGGAAAGACGAGCGCAATCAAGGTCGAGCGCAATGCGTACCGGGCGCGAAGAAAGAAGCAAAATGCGTCCGCCAATTCGTGCGGCTTCGTGCGGGTCGTGCGTGACAGCGAGTACGGTTTTCCCCACGGCGCACTCGCGCAAAACAGACAAAAGCCGCTGCTTTAACGCAAAATCCTGCGACTGAAACGGCTCGTCCAAGAGCAACACCGCGCAGGGAAAGCAAAACGAGCGCGCCATCGCCGCCCGCTGCCGCTCGCCGCCCGAAAGCTCATTCGGAAACGCCGAAAGTTTTTCGCCTAATTGGAGCGCCAAAAGCATTTTTTTGGCATTCTCATACGCTGTTTTCCCGCCAAAAAAACGGCGGAGCGGCAACGCAACGTTTTCAAGCACCGTCAAGCAAGGGAGCAATCGCGGTTCTTGAAAAAGATAGGAAACACCGTCTTTTCGCATTTGTTCGGCGACAACATTCAGCAACGTTGTCTTTCCAAGCCCGCTGGACGCAAGGATAACACTCACCGAAGAGGCGGGGAACTGCACCGAAAAATCGTCATACAGCAAAACAGAGCGCATAAGAGACAGATGGTCGATAGAAACGGCAGATGCAGCACTCGGCGGCGTTTTTCGCGCAGGGAAATCGCACAAAAAATACCAGTGTGCCGCAATTCGCCCCGCTTTTTTGAGCGCAATCAAAAAAAAGTGTGTCATCGCACAAAATAAACTGCTTGCCGCCACGATTATCAGCGTGAGCGCAAACGTGTCTGCGCTTTCAAGCACCACCTGCGCATTTTGCAAAAACGAGCCAATCGCGCTTCTGGGCAAACTGAGCACTTCCCCCGCGCACACAAGTTTCCACGTCATTCCCGCCGCGCTTTTTATGCCCGAACTCACCGCAGGAAACGCGCGCGGAATCGATAAAAACAGCAGTTTTTGCGCCGCCGAAAGCTCAAACACCGCTGCCATTTTCTGCAATTTCGTATCTTCATCGTTTTTTTGCGAAAAAGCCGATATAACAGCGGTCGTCATCACGGGAAGCGTCATCAACAGCGCGATAAACACGGGAACACCGTCGCTTTTGAGCCAAAACAGCGCGAGCAAGATAAGCGCAATCACGGGCGTGGCGCGAATGAGCGAAAGCACAGGCTCAAAAAACGCGCGGCACACGGGAAAGAATGCGCACAAAAGCCCCAGCGCAAAACCCGCGGCAACCGAGAGCGAAAAAGAGAGCGCACACCGTTTGAGCGTGGCAAAAAAGGCGGCAGCGAACTTTTTTTGTGCAAGGAAAGCAAAAATGCGCTCAAAAACTGCACGGGGAGACGGCAGAACGAGAGGAGACGCGATTTTTTTGGCAAGAAAATGCCACACGGCAATCAACACCGCAACGGAACACACAAAAACAAGGGCTTTTTTTACGTTTTTCATCGTTTTTATTTTCACCGCAATTCGACTTCGCGATAATCTCCCGTTTTAACAAGGGACTTAAGTCCCTTGTTAGCCACCATATTTATAAAT
>CALBGU010000066.1 GCA_937893155.1 uncultured Treponema sp.
TCATGGACTGAGCATGGGACTCAATACAAATGAAAAGTATAGCAACAGCCGATATGAAGATGCTCTTTCTCATATTATTTTTCTTTACGTTAATAATCAAGAATGTTTCCTGCTTCCATCCATCGATCAAAGGCTTCCGTTGCCATCTGACGAATGGTTTTGGAACGGTATATCTCAGACTTCCAATAACTCGTCCTCGCCTGTATGAACTTCCAGGTCTGGTAATAGGCACTGTTCACGATGTCCTTGATACGGTCAAGTGACTTGTTGATATTGTCAATCATCAGCATTAAGGAGGCAGTGGTGCAACAGACCTGGCCACTGGCATAAGCCGCCAACACACAGACGGAGGAATAAAGATTCTGACATTCCTCTGCAAGATGGGCAACAGCCCTGGCATTGACGGCAAGCAGTAACGTGTCAGCACTTTCTATGCGCCCACGCTGGATGATCTTTTCATTGAAGTCTTCGAGCATCGTCTTATACTTGCCTATCTTCTCCGAAACATTATCATAGGTACGATAGACATTGAATCCTGTGCTGACGGTGCTGTACACAAGGTCAATGATGTCAAAGGCACGGGTGTACTTGTCTAATTCAAGATTGATATCCCTGTACTCCCGATGAGTGACCTTGCTGGCCTTGTGCAGGAGGGCATTGCTCTCTTCCAAGGTGGCACGGGCAAGAAGGAGGCTGCGCTGCTTCTTGTGGTCGTTGATGTAAGCTTCAATGGTCGGTATGTCACGAGGGACTAACTGAGCCATGACAGCCTTGGGACACAAGGCAGTCAGGCAAAGCAATAGGATTATATGTCTCAACTGTCTCATTGCTAATCGTCTTAGGGTTCAACATCATCATAATAATTGTTCTCTTCCTCCCAATCGTAATAGTCACTGCCTCCGTTGTGCATCCAACGGCGACGACTCTTTTCTGCGATATTCATCTTGCGGTTCTTGTCAGCATTGAGCTTGGGTAACAAGTCGTGTACCCAATCCCTGACCGTGTGCTTATAATGGAGGAACTTCTCTATCGTTGCCAGATCTGTGTATATTTTAGCAAGCCTTGCCTCAATGCCTCTGGCAATCTCCAGACGGTCACTTGCCCATAAGAGGTGACGGACTCCGTCTGTGTCTTCTATTTCCAGTCCTGGACGACGGCTATATTCAACACTTACCGTACATGAAGGATATTCCTGAGCAAGCTCACTCAAACGCTGGTTGACAATAGCCGCGTTCTCATCATCGGTCTTTGAAGGATCAAGTTCCATCGTTTCGGCAACGGACGTATCACTCCAGCTACTGGTCAATTCCCAATCAATCTGCACAATGGCACGGTGTATCTTGATGCCAAGGAAATACTTGGGTCTTCGTGCAATAGAGACCGTTGCCTTGAAAGTAACCATACCCTTGACGCTGCCGACTGTACCATTGCGGATAAAGGTGTAGCACGTTGCTGTTCAGAGATAACTACTCTTACTTTTGGATCAAGAGAATTCCACTTAGACCGATGTTTCTTGAACCAGTCGCGGAAACATTTCTCTACAATCAAACGGTATTTAGAATTTGTTTCTGCAACCCAGTCAGGCTTATTCATTGTATAATATGTATCATATACAGTTGACGCACAGAAAGCATTAGCCTTCTCTTCATAACCACGCTTAACAAATTGGTCAATCAATGCATCAGTTGTTGCCAACATATTTGGGAATGTCTTTAGTAAATACTTGGGATCATGTCGGCATACACTGGTATCACGCCACTTCCAAAGATAGAAAGGTTGCGGCCAGTATTTAGCCCTTTCTGGTGAGCATAACTGTTGAGCTAGAATATTAAAGTATGAATCCTCGTGAACTGTAAGGTCATCATTGAATCGAATATCCTTATCGAGAAGATACTGCCGACGATGGACTTTACCATGAACAAATGTTGAATCTGCTTCGTGCGGAATATACATAAATTCAGGTAGTTTTTGAGTCTTATATTCAGGTCCAAAAGTAAGCTCTAGAATCTGATTACCTTCAGCCATGCGTTCTTGAACATCTTTAGTTTTTTGCTCTTCGATAAAGCAACTTACAAGAGTGTCAAAGTTTTGAGTTTCCGCAAGTTGTAAAATTGTATATAAAGCATTGACTGTAAGGAACATATCATCAGCGTCACAGAACATTACATAGTCTGCGGTTGCCGCATCCAACGCCGCATTACGCGTTGCGGAAACTCCTACATGCTTAGGAAGTTTAATATGCTGAATGCTAAATGGATATTTTTCATTCCATTCGTCCGCAGGTAAATCAGATGACTTTCGTCGGCAATCGGCCCCTGATAGGTCTTGAACATCAAATTGAACTCGCGCACAGCCGTATATTTGCGGTTCTTTGAATGGCACGTCGGGCAATCGATATGAGAGTCGATAAACGCCTTCATTTCTTCGTGGCTCATCGTGTCCGCAGGCTTTTCGGGCGTGAAGTTGTTTGCCGCGCACCAATCTTCAATGAGCTTGTCTGCACGGTGGCGCGCCTGACACTCAAGACAGTCAACCATCGGGTCAGAGAAGTGGTCAACGTGTCCGCTTGCCTTCCACGTTGTGTGGTGCTGGAAAATCGCAGAATCCAAGCCAACCACGTCGTCGTGGAGCTGCGTCATATAATGCCACCACGCATTCTGAATATTGCGCTTGAAGTCAACTCCCAAAGGACCGTAATCCCACGCGCCAGCCTGTCCGCCGTAAATCTCGCTTGCCTGATACACAAAGCCGCGCCGCTTGCACAGGCTTATGATTTTATCCAATGTACATTCGTGATTGTCTGCCATGAATATGCTCCTAAAATAACTCTATGAAAGAGAGTAGCACAAAGCGAAAAAAGTTTCTACAGCCTTACTCTTTTTTTGAAAGTGTTACGAAAGGTATGCTGATTTTTTCAATAAAAAAGCGGCAGGTGAGTTCTGCCGCCGTTTCTGTGCGCTCAAAAGAAAAACGCAAATCCTTAGAATACCGCTACAACATCGCCGTTCGGGTACGTTGCCTTAATCCACGCGCGGACTTTTTCGCTCTGCAATGCGGCAATCAATGCCTTGATTTCAGGGCTGTTCTCGCGACCTGCCTTGACCGCAACCACGTTCACATACGGAGAAGAAGAGCCTTCCACCAAAATACCGTCCTTAGCCGCGCTCAAACCTGCGCTGATAGCATAGTTGCCGTTGATAACCGCCGCATTCACATCTTTGAGAATCATCGGGAGCGTTGCCGCCTCAACCTCGCGGAATTTGAGCTTGAGCGGGTTTCCGTTCTTGGCGATGTCCTGCACCGTCGCGGTGAGAGACGCTGAATCCTTGAGCGTGATAAGCCCCGCACTCTGCAACAAAAGCAGTGCGCGTCCCTCGTTTGTCGGGTCGTTCGGGATTGCGATAACAGAACCCTTCTTCAAATCTTTGACAGACGAAATCTTCTTTTTTGCGTTCGTCGAACTGTAGAGCGCGAATGGCTCAACGTGGATTCCGCCCGCGTTCACCAAATGGAATTTGCGCTCCGTGTTGAATGACTCAAGATATGGAATGTGCTGAAAAAAGTTCGCGTCGATTTCGCCCGATTCAACTGCCTCGTTCGGTACAACGTAATCCGTGAACTCTTTTACCTCAAGGTCGATGCCCTGCGCTTTGAGGTCGTCCTTTACCAGATTGAGCATTTCGGCGTGCGGGTTAGGCGTTGCGCCGACCACGAGTTTTGTCTGTGCAAACACAGAGGAAGCAAGAATAAGCGATGCTGCTGCTGCAAAAAATCTTTTCATAAATATTCTCCTTAATTCCCTAGTGGAATTGTATGTTAATATACCGATTTCGCATTTTTTTGTCAATCCCCCATTTTTCGCGCATAAAAAAAAGCCCCGCACGACCAAAACGAAACGCGGTGCGGGGCAAAAAAACATTATTTCTTCGGCTTCGAGGCGCGCAGAGTATAAATGTTTGCGATTTCGGCTTCCACCGTGTGCGCAAAGGCGGCGTACGGCTCGAGTGCATACACGGAAGTAAGGAACGGCACAAGGCGGTCGTTAATCAGCGAAAGGAGCGATTTTTTAAGCTCGGTTGCGCTCTCGGTTTTGTTCACGCGGGAAGCGGTGTATTCAGCGTCGGCTTTTTCAAATGCGTCCTGCGCGGTTTTGAGGTCGGAAAGAAACAGGCGCGTTTCTTCTCCGTATGCGCCGAGCGCGTCGAGTGCGTCCTGAAAGGATTTGTCTGCGCTATCGGCAAGAAACGACATAATCAAGCTCGATTCCGTGCGGTTGTTTTCTGAAATCATACCGCGTCCGTATTTTGAAAAGGTGTCTTTGAGCACTGCTGCGGCGGCGCGGCATTTTTCATCGTGAAGCACGCACATCGCGTCGATAAACGCGGCGAGACTGCGGATTGCCGTGTCGCGCGCGCTATCCGCTTCGTCCACTTGGCTCACGAGCTTGGTCTGCAAAATGGCGGCGGTCAATTTTTCGTATGTCTTTTTGATGTCCGTCATTATGGGCGACAGAATCGGGTCTTTGGCGAGCGCGGGCTGTGCGTCGAACGCATTGCAGAGAATTTTTGCCGACGCATTGATTTCATTGACTCGTGCGTTTGTGCTGTAGCGTTTAATCATTATAATTCCTCCAAAAAATTAAAACTTCATTTAAGAAAACTGTTTTTCGTCGTGAAGAATTACGAAAAGTCGAAAAAGCATTTTTTCGTGTTATGAACTCGCTTCATTGCTCGAAAAAGCATTTTTTCTTATCGTGCACTCGCTTCATTGCTCGAAAAAGTATTTTTTCTTGTGATGAGAAAAGTGCACGGGGTGAAAAAGTATTTTTTCCGACGTGTTTTCTTTTTCTTTGTATACACTAGCGGATTTTGTCTGTTTCGTCAATTTTTTTTTGCAATGCGGGAAAAAAAGACGGTGGAGGAAACAAGGGGGCAGGGAAAGGAGGTAGCAAGGGGCTTTAAGCCCCTTGTTAAAAAATATATAGAAGAAACGCGGTTACTGCTGTCCCCACTGGGCGTAGAGGGTGCAGGTGTCGCTCGTTTCAAATACTTGTGCAATCGGTGAATAATCGGAAATAACATCTCCTGCGTCAGAGAGTGCGAAGCCTTGGAATTGATAGTCGTCTTTTTCAATTTGCACGTCTTCAATTTGACCGTAGATGCTTTCTAAGTCGTCTAAGTCTGTCAAAGTAAATGTTTTGGTTGTGGTCTCGGTTGGGGTGTCGGTGAATGTGCCGCCGTTTGCGTCGAGAATAATCGTGTATTCTTTTTCTTTTTCCCAGACGGCGTACAGCGTGATGTCTTCGCAGGGGATTACGTCTTCTGTGCTGCTGTAGACGACCGCGCCTGTGGCAGAAAGCGCGTAGCCTTTGAGCGTGTAGCCTTCGCGGTAGCAGTAGAAATAATCATCGCTTGCGTAATGGGTGGTGATGACGGATTTTTCTGTTTGGGTGCTGTCGCTGATAGTGCCTCCGTTTGCGTCGACGGTAATATTATAGCGGGAAATGTCTTTGGCAGTGAGATTGGCGGTGTTTTCGCCCGATTGGATTTCGATGTCATCGCTTTTGCCCGAGTATTTATATGTTTTACCGTCATTGCCGTTTATGCCTGCGTAGGCTTCAACGGTGATTTTTGCGTAGGGCTTGAGTTCAGAAAAGGTTATGCTGGCGCTTTGGGAAGTGCTTGAAAATGAGGCGGTTTTGCTTTGGGTGATGTCGCCTTTGAGATAGACTTCAAGGAACATATCGCCGTCTGTGTCTGCGCTTCGCTGTGAGAGGGCAGAGATTTGCTCTTGAGAGAGGGCAACGGTGAGTTCTCCGCTGTCGCCGTCGCTGTTGACGAGCGAGCACGAGAAAAAGGCAAGCGCAATGATGCAGAGTGCAAAAGCGGATACGAGTGAATGGAAAAATGATTTCATACGCAGTTCCTCCTGTTTTTGTGAAAGCATATTTTTATGCTAACACGGGATTTTCAATATTTCAAGGAACAAAACTGACAAGAGAGCCGTGCTGTGCTATACTTTTTTGTAGACGGAGGAAAAAAATGCTGGAATGGTATTTGGAAGATGTGCAGGAAAAAATCGGGTATCGGTTTAAGAATATTGCGCTGCTGCGCCAAGCGTTTATTTCGCCTTCGGTAACGGAAGCGTCGTATAACCGCGTGCAGAATTATCAGGTGCTTGAGTTTATTGGGGACGCGGTGCTTTCGTTTGCGGTGGTGAAGGAGATGGCGGAAAAGCAATGCCGCATTGATGAGGCGGGGCAGTTGGTGTGCGATGCGGGGGAAGGCAAGCTGTCGGTGCAAAAACAGGATTTGGTGAAGAATGAAACGCTGTCGCATTGTTCGGATATGCTGGGGTTCAATTCGTACATTGAGCGGTTCTACGGGCATTATGCGCGCGACAGCAAGAACAAGCGCGGCGATTTGATTGAGTCGATTATGGGGGCACTTGCGCTGGATTGTCTTTGGGATTCACAGGTGATTGCTTCGGCGGCAAGGCGGCTGTTGAGATACAAGAATTTTCCCGTGAATTATGAGGATAAGTTAAAGCGAATATGCTACAAGAAAAAGTTTGCCGAGCCTGAGTTTGTGATTACACACGGGCAGAAGAAGTCGGCGCTGGTGGCGTGTACGGTGGAAATCAAGGAGCTTAACCGTGTGTTTCGCGGGAACGGAGATGATGAGCTTGAGGCGCGTCAGCGGGCGGCAAAGGCGGCGTGCGGTTGTTTTGACAAGAAAGAAAATGTGTCGCCGCTGATTTTGCTCAATAATTTGTGCGACCAAAAGAAGATTGCAAAGCCGAAATACTGTTTTACGCTCCGAGATGACGGCACGCAAAAGCAATGGACGTGCGAGGCAACGCTGGGGGGCACGGGGTTTTGCGAGCGCGCGAGTGCGAAGGCGAAATTGGAGGCGAAACGGCTTTCGGCGGCGGCGCTGCTTTCGCGCGTGGAGAGCGAGGAGTTTGCCGAGGTTGCAGGCGAGATGGGAGCGGTTCGCGGACACGGGCTTTTGCTGCTTGCCGAGAGCCTTTCTCCGCGCTAAACGGCTTCGGGATTTACAAAACGGCGCGATTTGGGGTATAGTTACAGCACGAAATGAGATTTCCGACGCTGGTTCGGAATGACAGAAATGGGGTGTTGTAATGAAATGTTTGAGAATGATGATGATTGCGTTCGTTTTGACGGCGATTGCTGTTTCAGAGGGATTTTCGCAGCAGATTACTAAATTCGCCGTGGTGGACACATCGCGGGTGTATCAGGCGTATTTTAGAAATTCTGCGCCGATGAGAAGCTACGAGTCGAAGAAGAACGAGTTTCAGAGCGAAATCAATAAGAAAACGGAGGCGCTTCGCTCATTGCAGGCGAAAAAGCGCGAATACGAGCAAGCAGGCGATACTGCGAATGCGGAGAAAACCGAGGCGAAAATAAAAAAAGACACGCAGTTTTTGCAGGAATACACGACGGCAAAAAATATGGAGCTTGATTCGCTCAAAAAATCGCTCCAGAACTCAGATGATTTTTATCAGAAATTGTATGCCACGCTCGAAAAGATTGCCGAAGCGGGCGGCTACAGTATGATTTTATCGTTGCAGCAGTCAAACAGCATTTTGTGGTATAGTCCATCTGTGGATATTACTGACGATGTAATAAAAAGTTTGGGTCTGTAATGGCTGAAAACAATGACACAACGCCGCTTATGGCGCAATATCAATCGCTCAAGGCGCAGTGCAGCGATGAGGTGCTGTTTTTCCGCTTGGGCGATTTTTATGAAATGTTCGACGACGATGCCGTTTTGGTGTCGCGTCTTTTGAATCTGACGCTGACCCACCGCATTGATAGCCCGATGTGCGGAATCCCGTATCACGCGGCAAAAATCTATATTGCGCGATTGTTGCGCTTGGGCAAAAAAATCGCGATTTGTGAGCAGGTGGGCGAGGTTTGTAAAGGCAAGGGTTTAACCGAACGGAAAATCACCGAAATTATCACGCCCGGCACGGCGATAGACAGCGAGTATCTTGAAATGGGCTCGGCGAATTATTTGGCGTGTCTGTCGGTTTCGGGCGAAATGGCGGGTTTTGCCTATATTGATGTGTCTACGTCGGAGTTTTTTGCGACGAGCTGGAAAAGCGCAGATATGGCGGAAATGCTTGCCAAGGAAATGGGGCGCTGTGCTCCGCGCGAGTTTATCTTGAGCGAAAATCTGCGCGATAATGCGGCGGTGAATGCGGTTATTGCGTCTTATCCTGCGCTTTCGGTGTCGTATTATCCGAATTGGCATTTTAACGCTGAGCTTTCGTACAATCGGCTTGTGGCGCAGTTCAAAACGGTGAACTTGAGTCCGTTCGCGCTTTCGCTTTCGTCGCCTGAGGTCATTCCTGCGGGTTTTTTGCTCGATTATCTTCAAAAGACCACGAATACGGCTTCTCCGCATATTAGCGGTATAAAAATCTATCGGGACAGCGAATTTGTGGTTATCGACGATTCGTCTCGCAGAAATCTTGAAATCGCGGCGAACTTAAACGACGGTTCAACTCGATACACGCTGATTGAGTGCGTGGGGAACGCGCTGACGGCGATGGGCAAGCGCTTGGTGCGCCAGTGGCTTTTTTTGCCGCTCAAGGATTCCCAGAAAATTCGTGCACGGCAAAAAAAGGTAACGGCGTTTTTTGAGAATGAAGCGATGCTTGAAAATATCCGCGCAAAACTCACGCCGATTTTGGACGTGGAGCGCCTTGCGGGGCGGATTGCGATGGACAGAGCGCACGCCAAGGATTTGAACGCGCTGGCGGCGAGCTTGCGAAGTTGGCTTGAAACGGGCGCGGAATTGGTGCAAGCGGGGTTTTCTTCGAGTGAAAATGCGCAGTTGCAAAATATTATTTCTCTTATTGAGCATGCGATTTTGGACGACCCCGCAACGTCTTTGACGGAAGGGCGCATTATTCGCGACGGATACAGCGCGGAACTTGACCATTGGCGGAGTGTTCAGAACAATTTTGAGCAAATCTTGGCGGAATACGCGGAGGAAGAGCGTCGCAAAACGGGCATTCAGAATCTGCGCATAAAAAACAGCAATTCGGGCGGGTATTTTATTGAGGTAACGCGCGGAAAGCAGGCGCTGGTTCCTGATTATTTTATTATGCGGAAATCGCTTTTGAATGCTGACCGATACACGACGGCGCGGCTGCAGGAACTTGAGGCGGAGTTGACGGCGGCGGGGACGAAAATCCTTGAACTTGAGCGGGATTTGTTTTTGGAAATCCGCACGAAATTGCACGATGATGTGCCTCTGCTGCTTAACACTGCGGGCGAAATCGCGTATGTCGATGTGTGCGCTTCTTTTGCGTATTCGGCGATTTTGCACGGCTGGACGTGTCCCGAGGTGGACGACGGCGATGCGTTTTTTGTGGAAGGCGGACGGCACCCCGTGGTTGAATTGCATTTGCCGAGCGGGGAGTTTGTGCCGAATGATTTGAATATTGCGGCGAACAGCGCAAAAATGCCGTCGTTTTGTTTAATCACCGGTCCGAATATGGCGGGTAAAAGCACGTTCTTGCGGCAAAATGCGCTCATTGCGTTGCTTGCGCAAATCGGAAGCTATGTGCCTGCCAAATCGGCGAAAATCGGCGTGGTTGACCGCATTTTCTGCCGCGTTGGTGCAAGCGACAACTTGGCGCGCGGTGAATCGACGTTTTTGGTGGAAATGAGCGAAACGGCGAATATTTTGCGCTCGGCGACGGAAAAATCGCTGGTGATAATGGACGAAGTGGGGCGCGGAACGTCTACGGAGGACGGGCTGTCGATTGCGTGGGCGGTGTCGGAGCATTTGCTGAACACGGTGCGGTGCAAAACGCTGTTTGCCACGCATTACCACGAGCTGACGCGATTGGAGCACCCGAAATTGTGCAGGCTGTGTATGGCGGTGCGCGAGGACGGCGACGGCGTGGTGTTTTTGCGAAAGGTGATTGAAGGCTCTGCAGAAAACAGCTACGGAATCCACGTTGCACGTTTGGCGGGCATTCCTTCGAGCGTGATTGCGCGCGCAGAGCAGATTCTTGCAGAAATCCAGAGCAAAAACGGCGCGGACGCTCAGACGAAGAAAATCACTACCGAAACCAAAAGCGCGGAAGAGCCTGCGAATCCCAAATGGGCAAAATCGGGCAAATACAATGTTCCCGGGCTGTTTTCCGACGAGGAAATGATTTTGAACGCAATCCTTTCTGCCGACACCGACAATATGACGCCAATGCAGGCGCTGAAAATCGTGGCTGAATGGAAAAAAATCCTGAGCGGACGCTGACGGTGTGCAAAGATTATCGCGCAGAAAACAGCGTTACGGCAATCACGCGCTGAACGCCTGCGCGCTTGAGGAGCTTTGCACACGCGTCAAGTGTTGCGCCTGTGGTGGTGATGTCGTCCAAAAGCACCGCTGTTTTTGGGCAGCCGCATTTTTGAAAGAGGCGCTTAAAATTGTGCCGGAGCGCATATCCACCTGCGCTGTTTTCAAATCGCGCTGTTGCCGAAAGGCGCTTTTGCTCTGCGGCTGTGGTGCGAACAAGCAGTTTGAGAATCGCAACGGCGTGTTCGGAATGCAAAAAATGCGCAAGTTCATCGATTTGGTCCCAGCCTTTTTTGTGGATTTTCCACGGGCGCGGAGGAATCGGCACCACGGGGAAGCTCTGCCAGCCGTTTTTTTGGAGCACTGTTGCAATGCAGTCCGCAAAAAACGGCGAAAGTGTGCGATTTTCTGCCATTTTCCATTCAAAAAGCAGATTTTTCTTCCAATTTCGATACTGAAAAATCGGAAACCGATAATCCACATACAAAATGCGCTCATTTTCGCGGCATTCACGGCATATTTCTAATTCTGAAAGCAGGATTTTTCCGCATTTTTTGCATCTTCCGTGTGATTTCGCTGAGAAATCAACCGCAAGCAAATTTTTTTTGCAATCGGGGCAAAGCGGAAGCGCCATCGCTTCTTTTCCGCAGCACAAGCACGTTTCCCCGCCGTCTATGGCTTCGATGAGAAAGCGCACACCTTTTCGCGCTTGTTTCAAAATGTTCATACTTTTTTATACCGTGCAAACGGCAAAATTTGGCGCGTTTTTTGCAAAAAAAAATGCCATTTCAACTAAAAATGACATTTTCTTTTTCTTCTATTCCAAAATGGTAATTTCAACGCGGCGGTTTTGCGCTCTTCCTGCGTCTGTTGCGTTCGAGGCGACAGGCTTTGTGCCGCCAAGACCGCGCGTGATAAAACTGGAAGCAGGCACACCGCGCTTTGCCAGTTCCTCGGCGATTTTGTGCGCGCGCTGCTCTGAAAGCGTTTTTTCGCCCTGCGGCTTTCCGACCGCCGCCGTGTGTCCCTCAACCAAAAACTGCGAATCGGGAACCATTTTCAGCACTTTGGCAATTTCATCAAGACGATACGATTCGCTCGGCAACACTTCTGCGCTATCTGCCTTAAAGCGAATATCGCGCATACTCAAGCGAATACCCGCTGGCGTTTCTTCCACAACCATATTGTTTTTCGGGGCATCGGTTTCCTCGGTGGCTTTGGTGATTTTTGCCACGGTTTCAGCCCTGCTTGTCGGCTTTTGTGCTTTTTGCTCGTCAGTTTCTTTTGCCGCCGTATTTGTGCTAGAATCAGAAACAGTTTCCGCTTGCGATTTCTTCGATGTGCGCTCTGAATCCTGCGTTTCTTTTTGAGCCTCGTCGTTTGTGCTATAAGGCGTTTTTTCGCGAGAATCCGCAATTCGTTTGCCCGAATTATCCGCAGAATTTTCATCTTTTGCGGTCGATTCGCTCTTTTCATCGTCCCATTCAATCACATCGCGGCTGTCGTCTGTGAGCGGCTCTGCGGACGTTTTTGGCTTTTGCGAAACAACGGCGGTTTGTGTTTTTGCAGGAGTTGTCGAACGTGCTTTTTGGGCATTTTCGGAATTTTTCGACGGCTTTACGGTCGCGATTTTGGCAAGCGCAGGCAAAATCTTGTCGTGCTGAACAGCGGGCGGGAACTCCGTAAACAGCGTAATTTTGCCCTTGAACTGCACCTGCAGCCCGTCTTGATAAAAAAAAGTCTCATCTACGGCATCGCTCACCAGAATTGCCTCGCCTGTTGACTGCCGCACCAAAATATCCGCCTTGTGACCGCCGAGCGCCTTTATCAACTCTGGGTCGCCTTTGCGGTCGATTTTGTTCGCCCCGTAATTCGTCTGCCACATCGCACGAATGCGAAACACCGCTTCGCCCTTGTATGTTTCCGCGCCCACAAACTCGTATTGCACCAGAATGGGAATTCGCGTAAAAATGCCTTTGTAGAGCGGGTCAACCGCGCGCTCACCCGAAGCGTTCCAGCGCTCGCCCGGTGCGACTGGCACGGACGGAAATGACGGAAAACTGCGAAAACTCGGGTATCCGTTATCCTCAAACATCGTAAGTTTGCCGTCCGAACTGATGCGGAACACAGACGGAATAGAATCGTGAATGCCCGCCGTAACTTCGCGGCTGTTGCGGAGCGTCTCTTCCTGCACATAAAAACTGCCGTCATACCAGCGGTCTTCGGTGAACGTGCCGTTTGGCGATTCCGACGGCGAAATAAACGAGCGGATTTCGCGACTCGTTAAGCCCTTATACTTGCCGTTTTCGTATCGGCGGAGGTCGGTGCGTTCCACAAGCGAATAGCCGCCGCTTCCGCTGTACGAAATCGTTGTCTGTGCAAAAATGTGTATAGAAAACAGTGCAAAAAATGCAAAAAGAATCTTTTTCATACCTTGATTATCGGCGCGACTGCGTAAAAAAATCGGTACGCATTTCAAAACAACTCTGTAATACTCTTTTCCAAAACTGGAAAAGCTCAAAACACAGCTACAACACGTTTTCCGAAATTGGATTTGTGAGAAACCCGCTATGCTTTGAGAAGCAGGCTCTGCCTGTGAAAAGCGGGCTATGCTTTGAGAACCCGCCTTCGGCGGTTGACGATAGGAGGGATAAAAAATATAATGAGAAGTATGAATAGAAGACTTATCACATCTGCATTACCTTATGTAAACAACATTCCCCACTTGGGAAACTTGATTCAAATGCTGTCTGCCGACGTTTTCGCGCGCTTTTGCCGAAGCCGAGGCTATGAAACTATGTATGTGTGCGGTACTGACGAATACGGCACTGCTACCGAAACCCGCGCTATCGAAATGCACAAGACTCCGCGAGAACTTTGCGATTATTACTACGGAGAGCACACAAAAATCTACGATTGGTTTCACATCAATTTTGACAAATTCGGTCGCACTTCAAACGAAGAATGTACCGAAATCACGCAGGCTCTTTTCAACGACCTCGACAAAAACGGTTTAATCAAAGAGCACACAAACAAACAGCTTTTCTGCACAAAATGCAATATGTTCCTTGCTGACCGCTTTGTGCGCGGTACTTGCCCAAAGTGTGGCGAAGAAGACGCTCGCGGCGACCAGTGCGACAAATGCGGTTCTTTGCTTGAGCCGATTGAGCTGAAAAATCCGCGCTGCTCAACTTGCGGCTCAACGCCTGAAGTGCGCGAGACAAAGCATCTTTACATCGACCTTCCGTCTATTTCCGACAAGCTTGATGAGTGGATGAAAAAGGCAAGCGTCGAGGGAAAATGGAGCGACAACGCTATCAACATCACAAAGGCTTGGATTCGCGACGGCTTGAAAGAGAGAGCGATTACCCGCGATTTGAAGTGGGGTATTCCTGTTCCGAAAGCGGGCTACGAGAACAAGGTTTTCTATGTTTGGTTCAATGCTCCAATCGGCTATATGTCAATCACGAAGCAGTTGGCTGACGAGCGCGCGGCGGCTGGAAAAGAGAGCTTTGACTGGAAGAGCTGGTGGCTTCCGAGCGAAAGCGAAGAGGGAAAGAAAAAAGAACACGTTGATTTGTTCCAGTTCATCGGAAAGGACAATATTCCTTTCCACACTGTCATTTTCCCTTGTACCGAGCTTGGTAGCGGCAAGGATTGGACAAAGCTTTATCATATGTCTTCGACCGAGTATTTGAACTATGAAGACGGCAAGTTCTCTAAGAGCCGCGGTATCGGTGTGTTTGGCACAGACGCGATTGAGACAGGCATCAAGGCTGACGCTTGGAGATTCTATATTTTCTACAACAGACCAGAAAAGCAGGATTATCAGTTCACTTGGAAAGATTTCCGCGAAAAGTACAACGGCGAATTGCTCGGCAACTTGGGTAACCTCGTGAACCGCACGCTGATTTTCGTCAACAAATATTACGAGGGCAAAATCCCAGACGCGCCGATTGACGAAGAGATTTGGAGCAAGGTCAAGGCTTTGGAAGCGAAAATCACGGAGAACTTGGAGTGGGCGAACCTCAAAGACGCTTTCCACGACATTTTCGCGATTTCGGACATCGGAAACAAAGCATTCCAAGACGCTGAGCCGTGGAAGACGCGCACAACCGACCCAGAACGTGCCGCAACGCTCATTCGCACACTGTGCTATATGATTAAAGACATTATGATTATGGCGCACCCGTATATGCCGCAGTTCACGGAGGCAATTTTGGGCTTTCTCGGTCATAAAATCAATGAACCGTGCTATGGCGAAAAGGTTGTTGAGGGCGGCTTGAATTGGAGCAACCTCGGCGAGACAACTGGACTTTCTACGATTGGAGAAACGGCTGTGTTCTTCACTCCGCTTGACCAAAAGACCGCCGACGCATTCCGCTTGAAGTTCTCTGGCAGCCAAAAGGCGCGCGAAGAGGGCTCAGGCGGCAAGAAAGAGAAAAAGGCAAAAGAAGCCAAAGAAGAGATAAAGCTTGCTGAAGACCAGATTGCGCATTTCAACAAATATATTTCGCTCAAAGTGGCGAAAATCGTCAAGGTTGAGCCGAACCCTCAAGGAGATAAACTCTACATTGAAACGCTCGACGACGGAAGCGGAAAAGAGCGAATTATTCAGAGCGGTTTGCGTCAGTTCTTAAAGCCAGAGGAATTGCTCGGAAAGAACATTATTCTTGCGGCGAACCTCGCACCGAGAAAGATGAAGGGCGTGGAAAGCTACGGTATGCTTTTGGCTGCGGATTACCAGAAAGAAGACGGAAGCGCAGGCGTTGAACCGCTGGAAGCTCCGTGGGCTGCTCCGGGCGACAAGGTGTATCTTGAGGGCTTTGAGGCGAACGAAGCGAACAGCGAAGACATCGGCGCAGATGTGTTCTTCCAAGTCGCGATAAACATCAAAGACAATGCGGCTGTTATCGACGGAAAAACGCTGTGCGTGAACGGTCAGGCGATTAAGACAGTTCACACGGTCAACGGCGAGGTGCATTAAGCAATGACAAACAATCTCGAAATTACAGAGATTGAGAAAACGGCGGCTGACGACGGTCGCCGTTTTTTGCAATCGACATTCTGGGCAGAGTTCAAGGGCGCGCACGGCTGGACTCCGCGCTATTTTTTGCTGAAAGCTGACGGCAAAGAGGAAAAACTCACCGTTCTGGTGCGCACGTTCAAAAAGGCGTGTTTCCATTTTTCAATCGCGTATATTCCGATGGCGGACGCTATGGATATGGAAAGCGTTGCGGCGGCACTGAGAAAAAAGCTCCCGAAAGACACGATGTGCGTGCGCTTCGACCCTGCGGGCGATTTTTTTTCTATCGAGGAGAAGAATGCGCGCGTGGCAGAATTGCTCTCTCTCGGCAAGCTCAAGAAAACGAGCGTGGATATTCAGCCGCCCGACACGGTGCTTCTCGACATCACGAAGAGCGAAGACGAGCTTCTTGCCGCGATGAAGAACAAGTGGCGATACAATATCCGCTTGGCAGAGCGAAAGGGCGTTGCGGTTCGTGCGGTGAGCGCAAAAGATGCGGACTTTGACGCACAGCTCGACGCCTTCTATTCGCTTTATCAGACGACAGCGAGCCGCGACGGAATTGGAGTTCACCCGAAGGCGTATTATCGCGATTTGCTGGAGCGGGGGAGCGCGGGCGATATTCGCGTAACGCTCTACATTGCAAGCCACGAAGATGAGCCATTGGCGGCGATTGTCGTGCTGTTTTGCAAGGCGGAGGCGGTGTATTTGTACGGCTGTTCGGGCAATCACAAGCGCAATCTGATGCCTGCGTATCTTTTGCAGTGGACGGCGATTCGCGACGCAAAGGCGTTCGGCTCTCCGTGCTATGATTTCTACGGCTGTCCGCCCGACGACGACGAAAACCACCCGATGCACGGGCTGTTTTTGTTCAAGACGGGCTTCGGCGGCGCGCTTGTTCACAGAGTCGGCTCGTTTGACGCGGTGCTTAATGGCGCGGTGTACGGGGCGTATCGCGCGGCGGAAAATGCAAGGGCGTTCTATCATAAGAAGTTCTTGAAAAAAATCCGCGGAAGATAAAGACGGAGTGTAAAGATGAAATACGATACACTGAATGAAGCGGCGTTAAAAGCCGAGATACAGAAAGATTTTTTCTCGGATTACAATTACACCGTGGAACTGGGGCGAATTGATTTTGTCGTTGCGGCGCACAATGTGGAAAGCAAAAACGCGATTTTGTTTTCAGAAGAAACGCTGCTCAAGTCGATTTTGTGGGCAGAGGCGAAACAGGGGACGACGCACGATATTTACGAAAGTTTTGTGCAGCTGATTTTGACAATCGGCAAAGAGCGGACGTTTGAGAAATACTTGCCGCCCAAATTTATCGGAGCGTTTGACGCGGAGAAAATCGCGTTTATCGAATATTATGACGTGCAGAGTGTATTCTATCAAAACGATTTTAACTGGAATGTAACGCCGAGCAATCATAATTCCAAAGAGTTCAAGCAACTGCTCGAAATGTCGAAAAGCGCGCTGGAAGCGTCTTCGATGATGTTTTATTACGAGACGCAGGAAGAAGAATTAAAAAAGTTCATTGCGCTAAATTTTAGGGCAGGGGCAGACGTAACCGAGAAAATCGCGATTACGAAAAACAATTTTACGCACGTTTTTACGAACTGGACAAAAGACGTAAAGCCGACAATCGCGGTAGATTGGGAGCGCGTGAACAGGGCAGGCATTATTTCGGCGGACTTTTTCCTTGCTGACCTGCTTTCGAGAGACAATGAGAGCCTCAAAGATAATCTTTTTGTGGTTTTACAAAAGACGAAGTATGAATTGGCGCGAAAAATTGACGAAGAAACAGGGCTATTCGATTCCAAAAAAGTAGGTTTTTCGGACGGGCAAAAAGCGCACCGTGAATTTTGGGCAATTTACGAGCGTCCGCCCAAAGAAGAATATTGGGACGAAATTATTGGGCGTCGTGATTTGCTTGTTCCGCAGGACATCAGAGAGCGCAAAGGTTCGTTTTTTACGCCGCAGATTTGGGTGGAGAAATCGCAGGAATATCTTGCAGATGTTTTGGGCGAAAACTGGCAGGACGAATATTACATCTGGGATTGTTCGGCAGGAACGGGCAATTTGCTCAACGGGCTTGTGAATCCGCGCAATGTGTGGGCGA
>CALBGU010000067.1 GCA_937893155.1 uncultured Treponema sp.
AACTAGAATTATTGCATGGAAGTATTATAGTGGTTTATTTGAAAAATAGTGATATAATAATTCAGGAGGAAAGAATATGACAAATGAAGAATTAATAATAAAAGCCGAAGAAACAGGCTTTATCAATCATAATCATTTCCATATAATAGAAGTTGTAAAAGAAAAAAGTGCAACTCTTCAAGCAGATCTAACAGAA
Organism: uncultured Treponema sp.; assembly: GCA_937893155.1. Classification (GTDB taxonomy): domain Bacteria; phylum Spirochaetota; class Spirochaetia; order Treponematales; family Treponemataceae; genus Treponema_D. The sequence goes on from CALBGU010000067.1 coordinate 197, forward strand.
GAGTCACTAAATCCATATGGGTTTGCTCATGGAGGATTAATATTTGGACTAGGAGATACAGCAATGGGAACAATGCTTCAATATGGCAGTGAGGCGGCAAAGGATTATTACGAAAAATATATGCTGCCTCGCGATATGGCGGAAGCGTATCATAGCGGATACATACATATACACGATTTTGATTTTTATGCTTTAACGACGACGTGCTGTCAGATAGAGATTACATCTCTTTTCAAAGACGGGTTTAGTACGGGGCATGGATTTTTAAGAGAGCCGAACTCAATACAGAGCTATGCGGCTTTAACTTGTATTGCAATACAGAGCAATCAAAATGACCAGCATGGCGGACAGGCGATTGTCGATTTTGACCGAGGGCTTGCGCCTGGAGTGGCGAAATCATACAAAACGTATTATTCTACAAATCTTTTTCGTGCGCTAGAACTTCGCTCTTGCAACGGAAGCGAGGCGGATAAAAAGGCATTTGAGAACTTGGGAAAAGACAAAACGGCGAAGTATGCTTCTACGACGCAGCTCGACGCTTTGAAAGAAATTGACCGCTTTATTGAGTGGGAAAACAACGGAATAAGAAGACAGCTTGCAACAGATAAACGCTTTTTGGAACTTGAGAAAAAGGCGTTGATGGAAGTGGGCTTTGAAGAGAATACAATAGAAGACGCTCAGAAGTTCGCTGTAAAAGAAGCAGAAAGAGAAACGGAGCGCGCAACGTATCAGGCTATGGAGGCTTTAATTCATAACTTGAATACAATGCATTCGAGAGCAGGTGCGCAGACTCCGTTTAGCTCTATCAATTATGGTACGGATACAAGCCCAGAGGGAAGAATGGTTATCCGTAATATGTTGAATGCAACTGATGCAGGGCTTGGAATGGGAGAAACGCCGATTTTCCCGATACAGATTTTTAGGGTGAAAGACGGTGTGAATTACAACGAGGGAGAGCCGAATTATGATTTATTTATCAGAGCTTGTGAAGTAAGCGCAAAAAGGCTTTTCCCGAATTTCAGTTTTATTGATGCGCCTTTTAATTTGCAGTATTACAAGGCAGGTCATCCAGAAACAGAAATTGCATATATGGGCTGTAGAACTCGTGTAATGAGCAATATTTACGACCCTCTTCACGAAACAGCACCGCGACGCGGCAATTTGTCTTTTACATCGATAAATTTGCCGAGATTAGCGATAGAAAGCAAAGGCGATGAGGCGTTGTTTTATAAGAAGCTCGATGATATGCTTAATCTTGTAGTGCGGCAGCTTCTTGACCGCTTTAAGATTCAAAGTGCAAAACGAGTCTATAATTTTCCATTCCTTATGGGACAAGGTGTTTGGCTTGGTAGCGAGAATCTAGGACCGAGCGACAAAGTCGGCGAGGTATTGAAGCACGGAAGTTTGAGCGTTGGGTTTATTGGGCTTGCGGAAACGCTTGTTGCTCTTTATGGACATCACCACGGAGAGAGCGACGAAATGCAGCAAAAGGGACTTGCTATCATCTCTTATATGAGGAAGTACCTTGACAATGAAAGCCAAAAGAGAAAGCTGAATTTTGCTTTAATTGCAACTCCTGCAGAGGGCTTGAGTGGGCGATTTGTTAGATTGGACAAAAAGAGATTTGGAATAATCAAGGGTGTTACCGACAGAGATTATTATACAAACTCTTTTCATATTCCTGTGTATTATCCGATTAGTGCTTTTGAGAAGATACAAAAGGAAGCTCCTTACCACGCTCTTACAAATGGCGGACATATTACTTATGTAGAGCTTGACGGCGATACGGCGAACAATGTTGAAGCGTTTGAGAGCGTAATCCGATGTATGCACGATGCAGGAATTGGATACGGGAGTATAAATCACCCTGTAGACCGCGACCCTGTTTGCGGCTATGTTGGGGTAATTGGAGATGTGTGCCCTCGATGCGGAAGACAAGAGGGAGAGGCAATTTCTACTGCAAAAATAAGCGAGTTGCGAAAGAAATTTCCGATAAATATGGCTAGATACTTCTGATGATGAGAAGTTGAAAAATAAATGTGAGTGAGGCGATGTATGACAGCACTTTTGCAGCATGAGGTTTATCCAATCGAGGAAGATGACGGTTTATCAATAGCGGCTTTTGGAGCAGGAGTCGGATTTGAGCGCATTAGAAGAATTACAGGATATCTAGTTGGTACGCTAGACCGCTTTAACGATGCAAAGCGTGCTGAAGAAAAAGACCGCGTCAAGCATTGCATAAGCGCATGAATATAGCAGGCATTATAGGCGATTCTATAGTAGATGGCCCTGGACTGAGAACTACGGTGTTCTTTCAGGGCTGTGCTCATAAATGCGAGGGGTGTCATAATCCCGAAACACACTCTTTTGGTACAGCGAACGAAATGAGTGTGGAGAGAATAATAGAAAAAATTAAGAAAAATCCTCTTTGTCGCGGTGTTACGCTTTCAGGTGGCGACCCTGTGTTTCAAGCAAAAGAAGCAAAAGAGCTTTGTAAAGTGTTGAAAAAGCAAGGTTATGAAGTGGCTTTGTACACGGGATTTACATGGGAAGAGCTTTTAGTAGAAAAAAATGCTGACAGATTAGAGCTTTTAAGAAATGTTGATATTTTGATTGACGGCAGATTTGAGATAGCAAAGCGCACACTAGAGCTAAAGTTTCGGGGCAGCAGTAATCAGCGTATTATTGAAAGCAAAAAGAGTATGGCACAATTTGACGAAAACGGCACAATAAGGCCTATTCTATGCACACAAAAACGCTGGATAGGCTAAAGGGTATATATTATTATAATTAAAAAATAGCTCCACCCTGTCTGAGATACCTAAGTTGGAGCAAACGCCTGTAAAAGCAAGCAAAAAATGGGCGGGAAGATTTCGTTAATTGACGGAGAAAAATTTATTTATTTGCTGGAGCTTTACAGAGCATTGCATCCAGAAGATAAGGTTTCGACAGAAAAAGATATTGCAGATGTAACGATTAGAAATGTTATTACTGATAATATGTATAATGATTTGGGATTTCGAGTTGGGAAAACGCTTTTAATTTTGATAGAAGCCCAATCGACTTGGTCACCAAATATTATAATACGTGAACTGATGTATTTAATGCAGACATATAATAACTATTTTACAGAAAATAGCGTAGATTTGTATGCCAGCAAGAAAATTGAACTGCCGAAGCCAGAGTTTTATGTGATTTTTACAGGAGAGCGAAAAGAGAAGAAAGATTATATATCGCTAAAAGAAGAGTTTTTTCCTAATGCAAAAGATTTGCAGGTAGATGTTAGAACAAAAATCTTATACGATGGGAAAAAGGGTGATATAATAAATCAGTATGTGTCTTTTGCGAAAGTGTGTAATGACCAGATAAAGAAGCACAAGTATACAAAAGAAGCTATAAAAGAGATACTTCGAATCTGTATAGGCAAGAATGTTTTAGCAGAGTATCTGAAATCACGGGAGGTCGAGATTATGGATATAATGACAGCATTGTTTGATGAAGACGAAATAAACCGCCGCTATCTGTTACGAGTAAAGAGGGAAAGTTTGCAGGAAGGCTTGCAACAGGGTATGCAACAGGGCAAGGCAGAAGCTCAGTATACAATAGCGGTTAACTTGCTGAAATCAAAGAATATGTCGATTACAGAAATTGCATTAGCAACAGGGCTTAGTGTTGACGAAGTGCAAAGCCTATCTAATACAATATAACTTTTGTGATTTATCGCAGAATACTAGCTCACATAAAAAAGGGCGCGGGAAGATTTCGTTAATTGACAAATAGTATTTTGTGGGCTAGAATAAAAAAGAACCGCAACTAAAGTTATAGTTGGTCTTCATACCTTTGCTTCTTCGTCTTTAACAGACGAAAAAACCGCCTTTAGTGTACGAGACTTAGGCGGTTTATTTTTTGCTCCTTCGTGTATATTTTACGAAGAGAGGTGCGTTTTAGTAGGCTGGATAACCTAGTACAAGAAGCACTACGATTATCGTTACAATCATAAAGATTTTACTAGACACCGCACGCCCTATCAGCATTTTATATGACTTTTGCTATACAGCTACTTGCCACTAGAGCTAGAAAGACCAACCGCCAATAACCTTATCAGAACTCGTTAAAGTTCCTATAGTTGCGCAATTTATGTTATCGGTAGATTTAGCATTGAATATACGTTGCCTTATAGTTTGTTGCAAAAAAAGGGCGCGGGGGAACTTCCTCCAATTCCCTTGCGCCCTACAGCGTTTCTCTTTTATTTCACCTGAATCAATGTCTTAGTATTTGCAAACAAAATCCAAGCTCACGAAATCATATCCATCAGCACTAGGAGAAGAGATAAACATTCCTCCCATTCCGCCGTAATTTGTTGATTTATGTGAGTAATACAAGCCGATTTCTGTTGCTTTGTTAGGTGCATAAGCAACACCTGTTTTTCCCCACCAGCCTTTCTTCTCTTCGTCTTTCAAACCATCTTGATTGATAGTGTAATAAGCACCTGAAGCTTTTACAGTTACATCAGTGTTGATAAGGTTTTTGAGGTTGTAATCAATATATCCCTCTGCTTCAAACTCTTGGAAGTTCTTGCTTCCAGCGTCTTTCAAATCGCTTCCATACATATAAGATGTTACATAGCCTAAAAGTGCAATGTTTACAGGAACGTCTTCTGCAATTTTGCTTACGTCAAACTGAACACACAAAATGTCGAGCAATTTCTGTCCTTCATCTTTTTGTGAAACAGGATTATAGAAAGTTACAGAATCTCCAATAGAAAGAGCCTCAAATCCAGGAAGTTTCCAGAATGTTAATTCAGCCCATACAAATTCTTCGTGCCAAGGTGCATTAGGATTGTCAAAAAATGTTGATGTTGCTCCACCGTCCCAACCAGCAACCGCAGTTAAAAGACCATTTGGCTCGTCATAGCGTGCGCCTGCTGTCCAATGCTGTTTATCCCAATTTACAGTAGAAGAATCTTTGTTCATATCACGAGCAATGAATGATGTTCCGACATTAAGACCAGGAACTGCAACAGGAGTAATCTCTAACTGCATACCTCCACCCTGCTGGCAAGAATCGCCTTCCCAACTGTCTTCCCACGTTTCAACGCTTAAAAGACCTGCATTGAGCTTTGCATTTCCTCCGAAAAGCTTTGTCCAACCGTAAGCCTGTCTCATATACATCATTGATGCACTGCGAGTAACAGAGGCATTTTCACCTGTAAAAGTGTATGTAGGAGTTGAATCAGTTGAATCTGCAGTAACAGTTCCTTTTGCTTTTACATTGTTTGTATATGCTGCTGTACCTGCAAGCCACTGTGAACGGAAATATGTGTTGATACCATATTCTCCGCCATCATAGTTGAACTGGAGATTAACGCGGTTTTTGTTTCCGTCACTTCTGATGTTGTATCTATTCTTCCGATAGAAGATTGCATCGCCTCAATCAATGCTTTTATACTCAACAACTGAGACTGTTTTAAGTCTATATTCCCTAAGTTAAGATGCAGTTCCTTATCTTCTGCATTATTATTTTCAAGTGCCGTTGTGATTTTTATTCCCAAATCAGAAATATTTACGGCATCACTCAAGTCAATTAAAAGTTTTTCTTTGTTTACCATCTCATATTATCCATCTAAACTAATACACCAATACAATAGCTTAAAAATGTTTTCTGTTCAATATTTTGTGTCTTATTGTAAAAGTTTATCCTACACGAAAAATAAGCATATTTTGGGACATAATAAACACGAAATAATTAAAAGTTTTTTGTTATAAAAAACATCGGTTTTAATTACGTTACTAATGACTCTATTCACTGTAAAAGTTTTTGCATCTTACGAGCTAAAAATCCATGCCGTAATATATGTATTTCCAATAATATTTATTATGTAAAATTTATTTACCACAGTTAAAATTACTTTGTACATTTTATTTATGCTTGTGTAAATCACTTCTGTTTCCAAAAGAAAAAGCCACTTGTTTGGACAGGTGGCGCTTATTAGGAATAAGAAAAGGAATTATAGGAAATTTAGGAAATTTATAGGAATTTTTTGTTTGGATATCAGACCATAAAACAAATCTGATGTTATCCGAGTTTTGTTAAGACGGTTCTGTTTATAACTCCGCTGAGTGACCTGCCTTTTGTTTTGGGAAGTCAGGAAGGGCATTGCCCTCCCTCTTCCGTTGTTTGACTTTCGTCGTTGTTTGGTAAATGTATTTTTTGAATTTTGTTTTAACTTACTTAACTTTATTACTCAATATCCCAAGGGATTCGTTATATATTTACCCCTATGAGAACAACTTGAATGTTCTTTCAACGTTGTCTTTAGATACAGTCTTGAGTGTTTCCATTTCTTGCTTGATTGCATTTCTTTCATTTTCAATCGCTGAAAGTTCGTGGTCGTATCTTCTGTCTTTCATATCGATACGTTTCATATCAGCTTCATATTGTGCTTCTGCTTTCTTCAACAATACTTCGTCTGATACTTCTTGCAATCCTGTATTTGTTGCAACACTTGTTTCAAAGTCACCAAAGAATTCATAATCTTCTTGGTGGAATACTTTTTCTTTTTTATCATATGCAACAATTGTTACATCACCTGAATTAATTAGGTTAGT
>CALBGU010000068.1 GCA_937893155.1 uncultured Treponema sp.
ATTATTCCGAAATACGATGTAAAAACGGTGTGGTAAAACAACGGCGCGGACACGGGGGCTCTGGAAGCAGAGATAGACGCGCTTGTGTATGCGCTCTATGGACTGACTGAAGACGAGATTGCGACGGTGGAGGGGGAGTAAGCAATGTAATGTTTGATATTTTGCGATACAATGGAATGGAGGTGATTTATGAGCGATACGGCATTTAATGCGGTTAGCAATGTAGAAAAACAGATTGCTATGTTTTCTTTTTCTGAGCAGATACGCATAATGGCGTATGTGGCGAATTTGATTAAGCAAAACGCTGAAGAAAAGGAAGCCAAGAAAGATACTTCCTTTATTGATGCTATGCAGGGCGTTCTTTCTCATGAAGATGTTGAGGCAATCCGAGCTACTCATCATTTGAAGTTCAAGGAAGTGTAAATTGTTGTATTACCTTGATACGAATGTAATTCTTGACTTAATTGACCGAAAGAACGGAATTGCGGAAAAAATGGGCGAAATCTATCAGAATCACACGATAAAAATGAGTGATATTGTGTATTATGAAGTTCTTAGAGGCTTTAAATACAGAAATGCAGAAAATAAGTTCAATATTTTTCTGAACTTCTGTAAAAATATTCCTGTGGATTTTCAAACTACAAAATCGCTAGAGATTGCAGCTGATAATTATTCTTATCTTATGCACTCTGGTAAGCTTATAGAAGATGATGATATTTTAATCGGCTCGCTCGCTATTGCAAACAACGCAATTCTTGTAACGAACAATACAAAACATTTATCGCGTCTGCAAGGTATTCAGCTAGAAAATTGGGCTGTGTGAGAAAATAACGGGGTTCATATCGCACGCGACGACAGGCGGCTCTGTAAAGGCGTGTGCGGACACGGAGGTGCTGGAGAAAAAAATTGACGCAGCGGTGTATGCGCTGTATGGACTGACGGAAGACGAGATTGCGACGGTGGAGGGGGAGTAAGCAATGCAATGTTTGATGTTTTTGAGGTATAATGTAGAAATTGGAGGTTTCTTATGATGGTACAGGGATATTTTGATGGCAGACAATATGTTGCTCTTGAAGATGTTGCGGTGAAGGAAAATCAGCGGGTGCAAATTACGATTCTTGATGATTATATCGAGCGCGATGAACATACAGAAAATGCAAAGTTGCTTGCCCGCTACAAAGGATTCGGAGGAAAGCTCTGGACAGAAGACCCTCAAAAATATGTTTCGGCATTGCGCGCGGAGGAACGGTTTTAAGTGAAATCTATTTTCTTTGATACATCTCCTCTTATCTATTATCTTGACGGTTTTGAACCATACGCTTCAAAGGTTGAAAAATTTATGCTTTCAGCAATGGACGAAAAGGCTTTTTTGTACACGTCAACGATAACTGATACGGAATATTTTGTGTATCCATACCGCGAAAAAGATTTTGTAAAAATCATTGGCTATAAATCATTTTTGCAAAATGCGCATTTTCTAAAAATCAGCGTCGGTGAAGACATCGCGGAAAAAGCGGCACAAATTAGGGCAAAATATCAGGGAATAAAAACGGCGGATTCGCTTCAACTTGCAAGTGCAATAGTTTACGAATGCGATGTATTTTTGACGAACGATAAGCAACTGCGTCAAGTCGAAGAAATCCGCGTGTTGTTGGTAGACGAATTGTAGGTGCAGACACGGAGGCTCTGGAAGCAGAGATAGACGCGCTTGTGTATGCGCTCTATGGGCTGAGGGCGGCGAAAGGGAAAATAACCTTTTTACTCATCGTCGTCGTAGTCGCCGCGGCTGGCTTTTGCAGCACTCCACGACGATGATTTTTCTGTAAGCATCTCAGCATCTTCTCTCCCCTGAAAGTTAGCCCACGCTTTGAACTTCAGAGCTGTCATTTTTTCTTTTCCTTTGTTTTTCTCTTCTAAATCTTCTAATCCATTTGCCATATTTCATACAACGGCATACTTTTTTATGCAAATAATGCTTTTTTTTGCATAAAAAGAGGTTTTTTTTCACGCTTCTTATTGACAAAAATACAACGTTAGCGTAAGTTAACATTTAGAAAATATAGTTGCACGTTGCAAACAGGAGATTTAATGATGCCATTATTACTTGCAACTCCCGGACAGGAAGTTATTGTGAACAAAGTCGGAGGAAAACCGGACGTAAGACAGCACTTGAACGAACTTGGATTTACCGTTGGTTCACCAGTTACCGTTGTTTCCTCTGTCAATGGAAATCTCATTGTAAAAGTAAAAGAATCGAGAGTCGCTTTAGACAAAAGTTTGGCAAACAAAATAATGGTTTGAAAATGAGTTATCATTCATTAACAAAATTGAATGTATAGAGGAGCTTAAAAAAATGAGTACTTTACGAGATGTAAAAGTCGGCTCAACGGTAAAAGTGAAGAAACTTCACGGGGAAGGCGCGCTCAAACGTCGCCTTATGGACATGGGTTTTACGAACGGTTGCGAGGTGTATATCCGAAAGGTTGCACCTCTTGGCGACCCTGTTGAAGTTACAATCCGCGGCTACGAATTGTCTGTAAGAAAAGATGATGCTGAATGCATCGAGATTGCATAGGCTAACCTTGAGAGGAGAAGAAAATGAGTATTAAAATTGCTCTCGCAGGTAATCCAAACTGCGGAAAGACAACGATGTTCAACGCTCTTACGGGCGCGAATCAGTATGTAGGAAACTGGCCTGGAGTTACGGTCGAAAAGAAAGAGGGTAAGCTCAAGGGGCAGAAAGATGTAATCATCACTGACCTCCCTGGCATTTACTCTCTCTCTCCGTATACAAACGAAGAGGTTGTAAGCCGTGATTATCTTGCAAGCGACGAGCCGAGCGCGGTTTTGAACATTGTGGACGCGACGAACATCGAACGCAACTTATATCTTACAACGCAGATTATGGAGCTTGGAAAGCCTGTCGTGCTTGCCCTCAATATGATGGACGTATTGAAGAAGAACGGCGATGTTATCGATACAAAAAAACTTTCTGAGAGACTCGGTTGCAAAATCATTGAAACATCTGCTCTCAAGGGAAGCGGTATTCAAGAAGCCGCACAGTACGCAATCAATGCAGCAAACACCAAAAAGCCTGCAACGGTTGCGAAGTTCAGCGCAGAAGTTGAAAGCGCAATCAGCGAAATGATGAGCATTGTGCCGTCAAGCGTTCCCGAAAACTTGAAGCGTTGGTATGCGATTAAGTTGCTTGAGTGTGATACGGTTGTAAACGAGCGGCTCAATCTTTCTGGTGCAGACAAAGACAAAGCGTCGGCAATCGTTGTGGCATTGGAGAAAAAACTCAACGACGACACAGAATCAATTATCACAAACGAGCGTTACAACTATATCACCGACTTGCTCAAGGGCTGCCTCAAGAAATCTGGTTCAAAGCTCACGACATCAGACAAAATCGACCGCATTGTAACAAACCGCTTCCTCGGTATCCCGATTTTCTTGGCGGTTATGTGGTTCGTGTATTATCTGTCAATTTCTACCGTCGGTACGTTTATGACGGACTGGACGAACGATACGCTTTTCGGCGAGTGGCTGCAGGGCGGCGTAGAGGACTTCCTTACAAATGCAGGAGCAAATCCTGTGTTGGTTGACTGCATTGTAAACGGTCTTATCGGCGGCGTTGGTACCGTTTTGGGCTTTGTACCGCAGATGGCTGTTTTGTTCTTCTTGCTTTCAATCGTGGAAGACGTGGGCTATATGGTGCGCATTGCGTTCGTTATGGACAGACTTTTCCGCAAGTTCGGTCTTTCTGGAAAATCATTCATTCCGCTCCTTGTCGGCAGTGGCTGCGGTGTTCCTGGCATTATGGCAAGCCGCACGATTGAAAACGAAAACGACCGCAGAATGACAATCTTCACAACAACGTGGATTCCGTGCGGTGCAAAATTGCCTGTTATCGCGATGATTGCGGCTATTCTTGCAACGAAACTTTCTGGCACAAACGGCGGTTGGGTTGCGCCTGTGATGTACGTTATCGGTATTGCGTCAGTTTTGATTGCGGCGGTTATCCTCAAGAAAACAAAGTATTTCCACGGCAAAGCGGCTCCGTTCGTTATGGAGTTGCCGCAGTATCACATTCCAGCAGCAAAGACTGTGCTTATGCACACTTGGGAGCGTTTGCGCGGCTTTATCGTCAAAGCGGGAACGGTGTTGTTCCTTGCGTGCTTGGTGATGTGGTTTATGTCTAGCTACGGCTTTGTAAACAAGGCAAATCCTGAAGCGCGAAACTCTGGCTCATTCGGTTTGACATCAAGCATTATTGAAGAAGCGGTTGAAGAGGGCGCGGAAGAAGACGCATTCGCTGACCCGTCAGAGTATTCGATTATGGCGACAATCGGAAACGGATTGCGCTATATCTTCTTGCCGCTCGGTTTCGGCAACGAAGAAGGCGGTTGGCAGGCAGCGGCGGCTACTCTTTCTGGCTTTACGGCAAAAGAGGGTATTGCGGGCACAATGGGCGTTCTTGCAGGTGCAAGTCAGGAAGACACCGACGCAATGGCAGAAGCTGGCGACGTTTCGGACATTATTGGCGGTGAAGAGGAAGAAGCAGAAGAGGGCGACGAGGAAGAAGGCGGCAACGCTATGAACGCGGTTAATGCAATTTCTGCGTGGTTTCCGACAGCGATTGCGGCATTTGCATTCTTGTTGTTCAACTTGCTCGACAGCCCGTGTCTTGCGGCAATCGCGGCGATGGCAAACGAGCTTAAGAGCAGAAAATGGTTCTGGTTTGCGATTTTGTTCCAGAATGCCTTTGCATACGTTATCACGTTCATTTTCTATCAGTTCGGAATGTTCTTTGTACATCGCGGAACTGAATTGTACGGTTCAGGTGCGTCAGTGGCGGGATTTGTAGTTGCATTGATTTTCGCGATTGCAATCCTTGTGGGTCTTTTCCGCCCGAATCCTTACGACAAGAAAAATGCTCCTGTAAAGATGGGCGATGAAGAAAACAGGAAAGCAGTATGACAGCGTTTTTTGCAAATCTTGCTTGTGTGGCGTTCATTGCAGGCGGTGCGTATGCGGCGGCGAAATATTTGCTCGACGGATACCGCGCGGCAGTGAAAGAGGGCAAACCGCAGTGCGTAGGGTGTTCTGCGTGCAAGATGGCGGGAAAATGCTCTCATCATAAGCAGTAAATGCTAAAACAAAAGGCGAGCCTATCACGGTTCGCCTTTTTTCTTCTTCACGATTTTTTTCTTCTTCACGATATAGAAAATTTTTTTTCACATCTCGGAAAAAGAATTTTCAACATTGGAAAAATAAATTTACATCTTGGAAAAAGAATTTCCGATGTCGGAAAAAAGGTTTCCAAGATGCAAAAAAGAATTTCCGACATCAGAAACTAAAGTTCCAAGTTAGGAAAACGAATTTCCTTGATATAAAATCACGCCTTACGCTTCGCCGTTGTTTGCACCTTTATTTTCCCAGTCCGAAAGCACTTGTTTCGCCTCTTCGCACCCATTTTCTGCGGCTATTTCGTACCACTCACGTGCCTTGTTGTAATCCTGCGCCACACCCTTGCCATTGTAGTACATACAGCCGAGATTATACTGTGCGTCTGCGTCGCCCTGTTCTGCGGCTTTCTCGTACCACTCACACGCTCTGCTGTAATCTTGTGCTATGCCCTTGCCATTTTTGTACATTACACCAAGATTATACTGTGCGTCTGCGTCGCCTTGCTCTGCGGCTTTCTCGTACCACTCACACGCTCTGCTGTAATCTTGTGCTATGCCCTTGCCATTTTTGTACATTACACCAAGATTATACTGTGCGTCTGCGTCGCCTTGCTCTGCGGCTTTCTCGTACCACTCACACGCTCTGCTGTAATCTTGTGCTATGCCCT
>CALBGU010000069.1 GCA_937893155.1 uncultured Treponema sp.
TAGGAGGACAAAAATGTCCAGAAAGAAACAATCAATGGACGGAAATCAGGCGGCGGCGCACGTTGCGTATGCTTTTACTGAAGTCGCTGGTATCTATCCAATTACCCCGTCTTCTCCTATGGCAGATTTTGTAGACCAATGGTCTGCAAATGGACAGAAAAACATCTTCGGCACAAAGACTAAAGTCGTAGAAATGGAGAGCGAGGCTGGAGCTGCTGGTACAGTACACGGTTCTTTGGCTTCTGGCGCACTCACCACGACATTCACGGCTTCTCAGGGTCTTCTCTTGATGATTCCGAATATGTACAAAATCGCAGGCGAGCAGCTTCCTTGTGTCTTCCACGTTTCCGCGCGCACCGTTGCTTCTCATTCGCTCAACATCTTCGGCGACCACAGCGACGTGTATGCTTGCCGTCAGACAGGCTTTGCAATGCTTGCAGAAACAAACCCGCAAGAGATTATGGACTTAGCTCCTGTTGCACACTTGAGCGCAATCGAGGGCAGAGTTCCGTTCATCAACTTCTTTGACGGTTTCCGCACAAGCCACGAAATCCAGAAAATTGAGCTTTGGGATTATGCAGACCTCAAAGATATGTGCAATATGGACGCGGTTAAAGCATTCCGCGCGCACGCCTTGAACCCGAATCACCCAGCAATGCGCGGCAGCCACGAAAACGGCGATGTGTTCTTCCAGCACAGAGAGGCGGCGAACAGCGTATATCTCGCGCTTCCTGATGTCGTGAAGAAATATATGGGCAAAATCAACGAAAAGCTCGGCACAAATTACGACTTGTTCAACTACTACGGCGCGCCTGACGCTGACCGCGTTATTGTGGCGATGGGCTCAATCTGCGACGTTGCAGAAGAGGTCATCGATTATCTCAACGCACGCGGAGAGAAAGTCGGCTTAATTAAAGTCCGCTTGTATCGCCCGTGGGTAGCAGACGCATTCCTCAAGGTGTTGCCGAAAACAGTGAAAAAGATGGCGATTCTTGACCGCACAAAAGAGCCTGGCTCTCTCGGCGAACCGCTGTATCTTGATGTGGTTACAACCTTGCGCGAGGCTGGATTGAACGACATCGTAACATGCGGCGGACGCTACGGCTTGGGTTCAAAAGATACTCCGCCTTCAAGCGTGTTCGCTGTGTACAAAGAACTTGAAAGCGATACTCCGAAAGCTCGCTTCACGCTCGGCATTGTGGACGACGTTACTCATCTTTCTCTTCCAGAAATCAAGCCTGCTCCGATTACTGCGGCGGCTGGCACGGTTGAATGTAAGTTCTGGGGTATCGGCGGCGACGGTACAGTCGGAGCGAACAAGGATTCTACCAAAATCATCGGCGACCACACCGACAAATACATTCAGGCGTATTTCCAGTACGACTCAAAGAAGACGGGCGGTATCACAATCAGCCACTTGCGCTTCGGCGACAATCCGATAAAATCTCCGTACTACATCAATCAGGCGGATTTCGTCGCGTGTCATAATCAGTCATACATCATCAAGGGCTACAAGATGGTGCAGGACGTGAAGCCGAACGGAATCTTCCTTATCAACTGCCAGTGGAGCGACGAGGAGCTTGATAAACATCTCCCTGCGGAAAGCAAGAAATACATTGCCGACAACAACATCAAGGTGTATACGGTTGACGCTGTGGACATCGCGACAAAAATCGGACTCGGCAAGCGCACTTCAACGGTATTGCAGTCAGCATTCTTCAAGCTCGCGAACGTTCTCCCTGCGGAAGAAGCAATCAAGTATATGAAAGAAAAGGTCGTTGCTAAATTCTCAAAGAAGGGACAGGACATCGTTGATATGAACTGTCAGGCTATCGACCAAGGCGCAGGAGCGTTGCACGAGGTAAAGATTCCAGAGAGTTGGAAGAACCCTGCTCCAGACGCAAAGAAACCTGCGCTTACAGGAGAAGCAAAGACGGTTGCGATGGTTGAAAAACTGATGAACCCGATTGCTCTTATGGACGGCGATAATCTTCCTGTCAGCGCGTTCAAGGACGTGGCAGACGGACAGTTTGAGCTTGGTGCTTCTCAGTACGAAAAGCGGGGAACAGCGGTTAATGTGCCTCTTTGGGATTCTGCAAAGTGTATTCAGTGCAACAACTGTGCATTTGTTTGTTCACACGCGACGATTCGCCCGTATCTTTTGACGGACGAGGAAGCGGCAGAGGTTACAAAGAACGGCGGTGTCGCAGTTGATACAAAGCCAAAGGCGGGCAAATACAAGTTCACGCTTAGTGTATCTCCGCTTGATTGTATGGGCTGCGGCGAGTGTACGACGGTTTGTCCTGTGCAGGCTCTTTCTATGGTGCCTCAGGAAACAAGACTTAGCGAACAGCCAGCGTGGAATTATCTTGTTGCAAACGTGTCTAAAAAGGCGGATTCTGGCATTGCAGAAAACTCTGTTAAGGGAAGCCAGTTCAATCAGCCGCTTCTTGAGTTCTCAGGTTCTTGCGCAGGTTGTGCGGAAACAAGCTATGCGCGCCTTATCACACAGCTTTTCGGCGAGAATATGTACATCTCGAATGCGACGGGCTGCTCTTCAATCTGGGGCGGACCTGCGGCGACTTCACCGTACACAATCAACAAGAACTCAAAGCACGGTCCTGCTTGGGCGAACTCGCTTTTCGAGGACAACGCAGAGCACGGCTTGGGTATGTACACAGGTCAGAAGTATATCCGCGACGGCTTGATTGCACAGCTTGAAGAGATGGCGGCAAAGGACGACACAAAGCAGAGCGTAAAGGACGCAATCGCGAAATTCCTTGAAACAAAGGACAGCACGCTCGGCAATGTTGAGCCGACAAAGGCACTTATTGCGGAACTCGAATCTTGCGGCTGTGAGTGCGCAAAGGCAATTCTTGAGAAAAAGGATTATCTCAACAAGAAATCCGTGTGGATTATGGGCGGCGACGGCTGGGCGTACGATATTGGTTTCGGCGGTCTTGACCACGTTCTTGCATCAGGCGAAAACGTCAATGTTATGGTATTCGATACAGAGATGTATTCAAATACGGGCGGACAGGCTTCAAAGGCTTCAAACATCGGCGAAGTTTGTCAGTTTGCGGCGGCAGGAAAAGAGGTCGGAAAGAAATCTCTTGCAGAAATTGCGATGAGCTACGGCTATGTATACGTTGCGCAAATCGCTCTCGGTGCAAATCCTGCGCAGGCACTCAAGGCTATTCAAGAGGCGGAGGCGTACAACGGACCTTCGCTCATCATCGGATACGCTCCGTGCGAACTTCACGGCGTTAAGGGCGGTATGAACCACTGCCAAGACGAGATGAAAGCGGCGGTAAAGGCTGGATACTGGAATTTGTTCAGCTTCAATCCACAGCTCAAGGCAGAAGGAAAAAATCCGTTCACGCTCACGTCAAAAGAGGGCGACGGAACATATCAGGCGTTCTTGAACAACGAAACCCGCTATTCTGCGCTTACGAGAAAGTTCCCAGAGCGCGCAAAGATTTTGTTCGACAAGAACGAGCAAGCCGCAAAAGCCCGATTTGAGCATTTGCAGAAGCTCATCGAGTTGTATAAATAAGCCGACGGCTTTTTTGTAA
>CALBGU010000070.1 GCA_937893155.1 uncultured Treponema sp.
GCCTTTGCAAAAATGAAATGCGCCTCCGTGAATATCGTGCGATTCGGGTTTATCTGAAAGCGAGTTTATCATAAACACATCGTGTGCAACTTTGCTCGATTGTTCCGTGTATTCCTCTAAAAAATCTTTATACTCTCCCTTATAATTCACAAACACGCCCCAAATAATCGGGCAATCAGCCTTGAATCGCTCTGGAAAATCCCACAAATCCCCGCAAATCGCAATCAAAAACTCTCTTCCGCGATATGAAAACGGCTTTATCTCGCTTCCCTCTTTATAGTGATAATCCGTAATATCAAACTGCTTCCACCCCTTTGAAACACGACGATAGTTGTGAATGATTTTCCCGTTTTGAATCACCGCACAAGAAGAATACAGCTCTTCCGCGCTTTCCCCCGCCTTTTCTATATAGCCAAAAATAAGGTCAACGCCGTAAAGCGTGGTAAGCTCGCAAATCTTTTTCATTAGCTCGCTGTCTTGCTTTATTGCCGTCTTTTTGTCTTTTTCAAAATCCCAACAAAGCGCGTCGAATCCCTGCAAAAACGCCTCTCCAAAGCACACAATATCTGCTTTTCCCTGTGCGCACAAAAGAGCCTTTTGTATCTGTGAAACATTAAAATCAATGTCGCCGTTTTTGAAAGTGTAGGAAGCAAGAGCAATTCTCATATCGAAGCCGATTATACTAAACGCACTATTTTTATACTAGTAGCAAAAAAGCCGCTGCCTTATAGCAATGAAGTCATTGACTTGTAGCAAAATGTCTAGCCTCTTACCTTGCAGTAGGTGTAAATAGTGTGATTTCATCTCGTAATCAGTCTGTTTACAGTAGGTATAAGGTAAGTGCGTAAGAGTTTTGCTTAAAGACATAGACTCTGATGTATTGTATGTATATGCTAACGAAAGGAAATGTGTTGAAATAGGTTATTGAAGAATGGAAGAATGAGTGAAGAAATAAAAAAAGAACTGAAGTTAATCAGTTCTTTCAATGTGGGGAGTGTAGGATTCGGACCTACGAAGGCGTAGCCAGCAGATTTACAGTCTGTCCCCTTTGACCACTCGGGAAACTCCCCAACAAATTAGCCGCCAGTAGGATTCGGACCCACGACCCCGAGATTACAAATCACGTGCTCTACCAGCTGAGCTATAGCGGCATTTGTCGTTGTTCGTGCTGAACGATTAGTATATTACACAAATACAAAAATAAAGTCAATAGTCTTTTACAAAAATTATACCTAATTTTGAAAAAAGTAGAGAAAAGGCAAGGCAATTTTGCATTACCCCACGTTGCAAAGGTGCTTTGTAGAAAGTGCTATGAAGCACAGGCGGCTCTTAACGTGGGGTTTTGAGCCGCTTTTTTTTCGAGGTTTAGCTATGACTGGATTTGATACATTCGTCGTTTCTAGCGTGGTCAGCGCAATGATTGAAAATATCGCAGATGGAAAAAAGCGACTTGAGCTTTTGGACGCGATGATACAATACGGGGCGAAAGGCTTAGAGCCTGTGTTTTCTGATAATTTGCTTGCAACTATTTGGATTTGCGTAAAAGACAGCATTGACACCTCTAAAAGCCGCCGCGTGAAAAAGCAACAAACAGAAGAAGCCGAAGAAGCCTCTCCCACTCGTCTTCGGGGCAGACCGCGAAAAGAAAGCGTTGCAGAAAGCTCCGAGCAAAGCGAAAGTACAGCGCAGGCACTCGCACATCACGCCGCCGAAAGCCCTGAGTATACAAAGCCGTCTATTGACGATGTTTTGACCTTTTGCAAGCAAGAACATTTGAACGTTGACGGTTTTCAATTCGTGAACTTCTATCAGTCGAACGGGTGGAAAACTAAGACAGGCGCGCCTATTCGTGATTGGAAATCGGTTTGTAAATATTGGGCAAGCACTGCACACCACGCAGAGAAAAGACTTAATCAAGGGTTTAAGAACGTCTATGAAATGCAAAAAACGGAATACGACAAAGAAAGAGCACCTATGCTTAAAATGCAAGCAACGTACCCGAAAGACTGGGCTATCTGTATGAACGCACGCAGAAAAGAGCACGACGGCGAATTTTACGGGCTTTCAGAAGCGGCGGTTTTTGAAGAGATGAAGAAAGCAGGTTTCAAGATTTAAGGAGATACACAATGAACGAAACGGAATTAAAAGAGCTTAGACAGCTTTTATTCAGCGCAGGAAACGGCGGCTATATTCTCGACGAGAAAAACAATCTGTGTTTTGACGGGGACGAGGTCAGTGTTTATAGCGAGGAAAATGACGGCTATGTCAGGGCGGTTTTGGAATACGACAAAGAGTTGCGTCGGTGGTATGTGAACTACATAGACGAAAAAGACGCATTTCATTTACAGGGCGAAACAGGACCTTTAGACGATATGAGTATTATCAAAGGAGCTGTATGATGTTGTTGAAGCCGAAGGCGCGGAAGTATTGGAAGCTGTCGATGTACAATGCAGAGCTTGACGGCTTTTTGGTGGTGGCGGTCTGTTTGACCAAGCGCAAAGCCGAAAAGCTATTACAGGCATATCAAAGCGCAGGCAGATTGTGCCGTATTTCTCCGCACATACGAGGGCTACTTTAACAAGGCGTATCTTTTTGCAAACCCACTACCCCCGTTTTGAAAAATGGTGGCTCAAAGGTATATCACACCCCCCAGTCTTGATTTTAAAATGTCAAAAAATCAGCCAAAAGGGTGTTTTTGCAAAAAGATTTTGTTTGAAAAAAAATCTCCTTATCGCGTCGAAAATCGGGGGCTTTAGCCGATGAAAGACTATTAAAAATAAGGAGATTTTTAATGACAGTTTCGAGAATTGTAACAATCGGAGAATTACCAAACGCACAGCTTACAGACAAAAGCGTATTGCTTCATAACACAGGGGGCGCAGACGGCAAAGACAAAAATGTAACGGTTGCACAAATGCGTGATTATCTGGTGAAGCCTGAGGCAGACAGAGCCAAAGAAGCAGAAGCAAAATTGCAAGCAAACATTGACGCAGAGCAAAAACGAGCCAAAGAAGCAGAAGCAAAAGAAAGCGCAGAGAGAAAGAGCGCAGACAATGCAGAGGCTCAAGCTCGCCAAAGCGCAGACAATGCAGAGGCACAGGCTCGTCAAAGCGCAGATACCACGTTGCAAGCAAACATTGACGCAGAAACGGCCCGCGCAGAAAATGCCGAAAGCGATTTGCAGACCGCACTTGACGCAGAAACGGCGACACGCAAAACCGACGTATCGAACGCAAAGACGGTAAATACAGCGTTGCTTTTGGCGGCGGCGCAGGTGTTGGAGCGGAAGCTAAAGGCGGAATTAGAGCGGGCGGTTAATGCCGAAAATGAGCTTTTTGAGGCGGCAGAAAACGAAAGCGAGCGAGCCAGCAGAGCAGAAACCGAGTTGCAAGCACAGCTCGACACGCTCAAAGCCGATGAGCAGACCGAAGGCAGCATAGCGCAAGCCGTGAACACAGTGAAAACCGATATTTTGGCGAACATCACCGACACGGTAACCGACATCGCAAACACCGAAATTCCCAAGCTCACCGAAAGCGCACTTGCCGATGTGAAAAAGCAAGTTACAGCAGCGCAAACGCAAACATCGGCATTGACTGTTTTCGATACCCGAAATGACAATCAAACGCCAGAATGGTATATGAAAACATATCCGCGCCGTGTTGTATGGGAATTCAAAAACAGTTCAACAATCGGTATTAGTAGCAATTTATATGTTTCACTCGAAACGATTGTTCAGTGGTCAGATAGTAGCGGCAATTATCCGACACAATATGCACGGCAACACTCGTCTTGTTGGGTGCGACACGGAACGAGCTTAACTAGCTGGTCAAGCTGGGTAAAAGTGCATTAAAGGTTAGAAAACCGCCCTATAGTTTTTGACGCTACAGGGCGGGCTTGTTTAGAATATGCCTAAAGAAATAAGCATTTTGAATGCACTAAGCACTAAGCAGACGCTTTGAAGCACAATAAGCGTTATAAGAAGTTTTTCAAATCTTGTCATATTGACACCCTCAAATAAAATAATCTATATTCAAAGCAGGGAGTTTTTACGCTCCCCACTTGTTTTTACATTACATAAACATTGCTACAACGCTTATGGCGGTCAAGGTTGTCTGAATTGCTGTTATCACTATTGCAAGCAGTGCCAGCTTTTCAGCTCTTGACCATTTTTGTTTTTTCTTTTTCATCTTTATCACCTCCTTATAAGCGATGTATCGCTTTATGTTTATATAATACACTATCTTTTTTATTTTGTCAATAGTAATGTATAAATAAATGAATATATTTTATTCTTTTTTATGTAAAATGCACATAAAACCGTGTTGACAGTATACATAAAATCGTGTAGAATAAAGCTATGGACGTAAAAGAATATATCAATTTAGCCTGTGTAAAAGCAGGTAACATTTCGCTTGCAGAATTGGCACGGCGTACGGGGCAGACTTCACAAAATCTGCATAATAAATACTCTCGCAATGTTTTCAAGGTGTCGGAATTGGAGAAAATCGCGGAAGCATTGGACTGTGAGCTTAAAATCCAATTCATCAAAAAGGACACAAAAGAGCCGCTCATTTAGAAGCAAAACAGAAACAAAAAAAGTGTCAGCCGTGCGCTCGGTTGACACTTTTTTAAGTTATTTTTTGTTTTCGTAAATTTGTTTTTGCCACACATTCGCGCCGATGTAGGCAAGCGGTACGCCGCACAGCCATTGTGCAATCGTGGTGAATGCGGTGCGGTCGGCGAATACGATAAAGCTCACCATTGCGACCGCCCAAATCGTTACCCACAATTTCGCGCTTTTTAGTTTGCTGTGCTTTTCGGTCTGTGGGGCGTTTTGCACTTGCGCCGTTTGTGATGACGGGGTGCTGTTTTCGGTTTCGTCAAAATCGGTTTTCATTTTTATCCTCTCAATTTTGCTTCTAGGGCTTCAAGCTCGTGTTTGACATCGGCGCGGAATGATTCGAGCAATTCGGGGTGCGCTGTCCACGAGCGCGGGCAATCTTTCCAACCGACAACATCGTGATGTGTGGTGATTGCGCGCTCATCAAGACGGTAGCGGTGCAAAATCGTGGCGGCAAGTTCTGCGGCGGCTTTTATGGTCGCTTCGCTAAAATCGCCGGCAAGATTTACGGGGCATAGTTCAACGCCAATCGTGCAGAAATTCGGGCTGGTGTGCGCGCTGTCGGCGGCATACGCACCAAAACGCGCGCGGGCTTCGTCGGTGTATACGCGCTGGCTCGCGGGGTCAATCGCAGACGAGCCGCAATGATACGCAATTTCGTTTTCGGGCACACACGCGATGATTTCGCCTTTTTGCCCCACGACGTAATGCGCCGAGCCATACCCGCCCGCGCCTGTTTTCTTTGCGTCGAAAAAATCCCGGATTGCTTGCGCGCTCATCGTGGCGTTCGCCGTCCAGTGCATTACCAGCGCAAGCATACACTGCCGCTTTTTCTGCGGGCGTGAAAATTCATTCGGCGTAATGTAATTAAAAACAATTTCCATTTTTTTCCTCTGCCCTAATAGTCTTTTACCGATTTTCATTTTTTGACATTTTAAAAACAAGACTGGGGGGAGTGATGTATTTTTGAAAAACATTTTTTGAAATCGGGGGTAGTGGGTTTTGTGTATATCGACGGTAGCACATTATAAACCAGTGCTAAAATACGCATTTCGATTGAAGAATAAAAGCCGTTCAGTCCGCCGAAATATCACGCTTCCCGAATGGCTTGACGATATGGCAAACGCCGCCAAAATCAGTTGGAGTATTTCGTCCGGAGCGGTGTTCGGGTCGGACGAAACGCGTTCCCTCAAGGGGGAGAACGTCGTAGGGTATCTCATATTGGCGGAACACGCGCTTGATTCGACGACGACATTCTCCTTGGCGAACTACGCCGACGCAGCGGCATTGGCCGCTGACATCGGCAAGGTGAAGTCTCTCGGCGCACTCGGAAGCAAAGTGACCGATTCCGGGACGACGGAGGCTGCCACAGTACCCCATGCACAAACCTCTTCATTGTTCACATTCAACAGTGGCGACCAGTACGTTTTGATGCTGGCGTACACCGATGCCTCCGACGGACGCGTGTATTACAACATAAGCGATGCGATAAGATTGACGCAGACGTACACGAGGACGGATAGTGTTTCTCTGGAGTTCGAGTTCAACCCGGCGGTTCTGGCGGGAGTGCAGGATTCGGTGAGCGTAAGCGGGGGCTGGACGGTGCCGGAGCCGGGGAGCGGGCTTCTGATGCTTGTTGGCGCGGCGATGCTGGCATTGCGGCGGAAGAGGAGTTGCTAGTGTAAATGCAAGTGCAAGTGTTGGCGGCATAGAGGCTGTCCGACATGGAAAATCAAGGAGAACGCTGCAAGGCGTTCTCTTTTTTTGTTTAACTGGGTATGCAGTTGACTCAACTTGACCGGCAATTTAACCACGGAATACAGATCGGAAGAGCGTCGTGTAGGGAAAG
>CALBGU010000071.1 GCA_937893155.1 uncultured Treponema sp.
ATTTTTTTGAAGAAAAAAGCATTTTCAGCGGTATTATGAAACGTATGCTTTCCTTAAACTTGTCCGCCAATGGCAGAAAGTCAAAAAGGCAAGCGAAAAAACAAAACAACTCGAAAATTTTTGCGCGCTGTTTTTTTCCCGCGGAGAGAACTCGAAAACTCGAGAACCTCTTTTTTTTAAAAAACAGCCAACTCTTTTTTTCGAGAAGGCTCATTGAGCGTTCGGCAAAATGTGCGAAAAGAGATTCCAAAAATTTGTCCGCCAACGACAGTCTTATAGCATCAGCGTACCTTTTGAAACACGTCCCGATTTTTGTCGGTGTTACAGAAACGATACATCTTCAAAAAAGTCCGCGTTCGCTAGTAGAAAAGTGCGGTAAAAATCGCTATACTGTCTGATACACTATGTACACTATTCCGAAATTTTTTGTCAAAACAGCATTTTTGCTGATTTCTTCCCTATATATTTCGTCGTGCAATCAAAAAAAAGCCGCGGTGCAAAGCATTCAGGTGCCGCAAGAAGAAAGTGCGAGCGTGCGAAAAAGCGCCGATTTTCCCGAAAACGTGGATTTTTGGAGCGATTTTCCCGACGACGAACTGGCAGACGAACTTATTCGCAGAATGAGTGATTCCGAAATTCTTGCGCAGATTTTTATGTTCGGCTGGGCAGGCGCAGAACCAAGTCCGCTCCTCATTCAGTGGGTCAGCGAGCGCGGGCTGGGGTCAATCAAGATTTTTGGCTGGAACACCGACGATATTCACCAAGTCGCCCGCAGCGTAACCGAATTGCAGCAGCGAAGCCAAAAACGCGATTTGCGCATTCCGCTTTTTGTGGCGACCGACCAAGAAGGCGGCTGGATTCGGCACGTCAAAGGCGAAATGAGCGATACGCCCGGAAACCTCGCAATCGGCGCAAGCGGACGCCCCGAAGATGCGTGGAAGACAGGGTTTTATATTGCGCGGGAACTTCGCGTGCTGGGTATCAATATGAATTTTGCTCCCGCGGTGGATTTGTACACCAATCTGAAGTCCACGGTGATTGGTCCGCGTTCGTTTGGCGAAAATCCTGATTTTGCGGGCATTTTGGGCGCTTCTTATGCGGCGGGAACGCAGGCGGCAGGAGTGATTCCGACGGCGAAGCATTACCCCGGGCACGGCGACACGGGCTTGGATTCGCACGGAAAATTGCCGATTATCAACATCGACTATGAAACATTTATGACCCGCGAAATGATTCCATTCAAATATCTCATCAAGGAACATATTCCGGCGATTATGAGCGGGCATTTGAGTTTTCCGCGCGTCATCGGCGACGACACGCCAGCGTCGCTTTCCAAGGCGTTTTTGACCGACATTTTGCGCGATGAATTGGGCTTTGACGGCTTGATTATCACCGACGATATGATGATGAACGGCGCAACGATGTACGCGGGAAGTCTGTCGAGCGCGTGCCGAATGGCGATTGAGGCGGGAAACGATATTCTGCTTTCAAGCACGACGGCGCAACTGAACGAACCGCTGTGGACGGCGAATTTGAGCCGAATGCAAACAAACGCGAAATTCCGCGAGCAAGTAAAAACAGCGGCGCGGCGGGTCATTTATCACAAACTGCGCTATTTTAAGCATTCCGATGCCGTTCCGCTGTATCCCGATGCCGAAAAAATCGACCAAAACATTCCCGACCGCGAAGGGCAAGCATTTTTTCAAGACCAAGCAATTCGCGCCATCAGCGTTTTCAAGCGCGGAAAAAATTTCCCGCTTTCCCGAAGCGATGCCCAAAAAAAGCGCGTGTTGCTCGTCGGTCCGCTCCAAAATTTCATCGCGGCAGGAAAAGCGTGCTACGGCGAAAATACCCCGATTTTCAAATTTGATGACGCGCCCGGTCCCATTCACATCGACTGGATGTCGCGCAGATTGCCGGGAATGGCGGAAGGCTACGACGTGGTGATTGCCCTCGTTGACGACAAAGGAAGCGCAGAAATCATCAGCACGCTCAAGCCGCTCGCCAAGCGCGTCGTGATTTTTTCCACAATGGCGCCGACGTTCGTTTCTGAAATTGCGGATTGGGCAGACACCGTTTTGGTGGGCTACAGCTGGTCGGATTTTTCGGTAAAGGCGCTTTTTTCCGCGCTGGCAGGCGATTTTGAGCCGTCGGGCGTATTGCCGCTTTCGGCGCTGTCCAACAAATAATCGGGGATTTCGCGCTTTTTGGTATAGCGAAAATCCTTTGCGTGCGTGCTCGGAATCCGCCCTTCCACGCGCGCATTTTCCATTTCCAGCTGAAAGCGAATCATCGCTTTGAACACGCTCATCAGCGGCGAAAGTTCCGCTTTGGGCACAATCCTTGCGTCCTGCAATTCCCGCAAAAGATAATAGCACGATTCGATGGTCGAAACACATTCCGCGCTCGGCTCTTTTTTGAACGTGAAAATCGACGTGTAATTTCCGCTGAACGACAATTTTGGAAGCGTCGTGAGCCACGGATTCAATTTGATAATCTTTTTTGCACAAAACCACGTTGCGTCAATCACGAACACCAACAGCGTTTTTCTGCCGATTTCTTCCGAAAATCCCGCTTTCTGCGCTGTCCACGCGTCTTCTCCGGGATACAGCACCGCAGGAAAATACCGCTCGTCAGCCAGCAACGATTTTATCCGTGCATTTTCAGAAAAATCGATTCCCGTTATAATTTCCGACTCAGCCAGCGAAAGCGACGCAAGGCGTCCCGTACCAGTGCGCTGGCGTTTGGCTTCTTTTGTGTGCATCAAAAAAATAAACTTCACGCCGCTGTCAATTCGGCGAATATAGCGGCAAAAGCAATTTTCTTTCGCTCGCAAACACTTATAGCAGATTTCACGCATACGCGGATTTTATCACACGAACCATCTTTTTTCCACCGCAAAATCTGCATTTTTACGCACGATTGCGATTGCGCAAAAAAGATGTGATAAAATGAAAAAATCGCTTGCTTTTTTTATGGTTGTTTGCTATATTTTAGTTGTACACAATTTTATTTTATTAGGAGGAATTCTATGAGCATTCAGTTGACGGAGCAGAATTTTCAGAGCGAGGTTTTGGAGTCTGACAAGCCTGTTTTGGTGGATTTTTGGGCGCCGTGGTGCGGTCCGTGCAAAATGATGGGACCTGTGGTGGAAGACCTTGCTGCCGAAATGGGCGACAGCGTAAAAATCGGCAAAGTGAACGTGGACGATGAAGAAGAATTGGCGCAAAAATACGGTATTATGAGCATTCCGTGCTTTATCGCATTCAAGGGCGGTCAGGCGGTCAACCAGAAAGTCGGCGCTTGCACAAAAGACGCGCTCAAGGAACTTTTGGCATAACTCATTTTGATTATACAAGAAATCTGCTGTTTCGCCCCCCGAGACAGCAGATTTTTTTTGCCAAAATCGCCGCAGATTTTTAACAGCGGGATTTTCAAAATATGTTGCGGAAAAATTCGCACAAGCACCTTTATACTGAAATCCGTAAGATAAAATTTTCGGTTTTTCGATTGAAAATACGGGGGTTCATTATGAAAAGGATTGTCAGTTTTGCGGCAGTTGCACTTTTGACGGCGACGGCATTTGCAAAAGGGTATGTGAATGCAAACGACCTTGAAAAAGGCACGCTCGAGGGCAAAACCGCGTTGGACGATGGATTTTCCATCTTGGCTTCTGCGGAAAAGCCGGTGCTTATCGATGCGCCGGGCGACCCGCTGCCCAAAAACGACGACGGCGAAATATTCAATATGCGAATCAATCTCAAAGGCAAGGGAAGCAGCAAACTGCGCTGCGTGTCGTTTTCTGCAAAGGCGGGCGAAACCATTATGGTTGACTGCGCAACGTCGTCAAAGACCGATACGCGCACGCTCGTGGTGGTGGACGAAGACGGCAACACGGTGCTTTCCATTCCGTCCGCACCAGAAAAAGTAACGCGCGGAAAAGCAAAAGCGCCAAAATCAGGGACCTATTACGCATATTCATCAGGTAGTGGAATGTACATTTATCAAATCGATGTCAAATAGCTAAAGCACAATCGAGCGAAATGAGAAAAATGAGAAAAAAATTTCGCTCGATTGTATGTATGATAAGACGATAGCACGATTGGAGATTTTTTATGAAACTTTTGAAAAAGATTTCTCTCGTTACGGCAGCACTCATCTCGCTGCCCTTTTTTGCACAAGAGAGAGCACCGTGGGCTTCTTCCCCCAATCCCGAAATCACGGGAATAGAGCTAGACGCGAACGACAGCCATAACGTCATTGTGAACTTTACGCTTGAAACGCCCCGCGATAATTCTGGCGCAGACTCGGCTCTTGTTGAAATGCAAAGCAGCGACGGAGCAAAAAAGAGCATTGAACTCGGCAAAACGCGCAAAGCCGCAAAAAAAGCAACATTCACGCCGCAGTCTTCAGGCACATATACGTTTAAAGTTTACGGATTGAGAGAAAACGAAGAGGTAAAACACGAAAGCGCACCTGCCACGTTTGATTTCACCCTTCCGCTCGAAAAGCCAAACGTGAGCGCGCTAAACAAAGGAAATGGCGACATAGTCGTAAGCTGGGACAGCATAAAAGAAGCGACAAGCTATATTTTGAGCTACACAACAGAAAACGGCGAGAATATTTCAAAGGAAGTCAGCTCGCTTGAAGAAAAAATCCCCGCTCTCAAAGCAAACACCTTTACCGACATCACGGTAAGCGCAAAAAGAGGAAGCGAGCTTGTTGCAAGCGACACTTTGCATAAAAAGGTTACGCAAGACGCAGAGCGCGTGTGGAACTTTACATGGTTTGGTCAGTCTTCTAACGGCGATTTGAATACGCTCAAAATGATAGACCCGAACGACCTTACATTCTCGCTTAATTCCTGCTCATACAATGCAGATACAGGCGCGATTGACAAAAAAGGCGGCAAGTTCACGACGTTCCACGACGGCATTTCGTATTATTACACCGTCATCGACCCCGAAAAAGAGAACTTTGAGCTGACGGCGACGGTCAAAGTCGATTACATCAACCAATCTCCAGACGGACAAGAGGGCTTCGGTCTTATCGCGATGGATTCTCTCGGAGATGACAAATCAAACTCAAAGAACCACTATACGAACTCGGCTTCAATTCTTTCGTGGAAATTCACGACGCACGTCAACGGCGCAAAGAAAGAGATTAAAGACGGTATCGGCGCACGATTTGTTTCAGGCATTACCCCTGCCGTTATCGAAATGGGAGATAGCGGCATTGCGCAATTCGGAAAGAGCGAAGCAAAGGCATTCAGTTATGACCAAGCCTCTGACGCGGTAAAGTCGGGAGATGTGTATCGCATTACGCTTAAAAAAGACAACACAGGCTATCGCGCAATTTACAAAAAAGAGTATGCGAGCGAAGATACTATCACCGAATATGTGATGTACGACAGCGACAACACGAAGCTCCGACAGCTCGATAAAGACCACGTTTATGTGGGGTTTGCCGTGGCGCGCGGTATGAATGCGACATTCAGCGATATTGTTTTCACCACAAGCGACCCGAAGACCGACGCACCAGCCGAAGAAGAACCGCCAGAACTCATTCCGCTCACGCACGTTGTCAACTGCCCGACGACGTATTACAGCACAAAGTATCCGTTTGTATACACGGCAAACGCGGACGGACGCATTACGGTTACAAACAAAGAGGGAAAAATCCTCGTTAAAAATGCAAAAGTAAAGGCGAATATCGATTTCAAGAAGAAAATCCGCTTGAATAAGAATATGAACGACCTTACGATTACGTTCACGCCAGACAGCACCTATAAGCCTGCTGCAAAGCAAGTTATCGCGCAATACAATGCGACAAATGGCGATTACGAAGAAAGCTATAAAGCGGTAACCGATTTGCAGAGCGTTATCGTAAAAAGCTACAAGGGCAAACAGTTGTATGTTGACCAAAACGGCGACGCATTCGGCAAGGGAACGGCAGATTCTCCGCTCGACATCGCAACGGCAATTTACTATGTGAAGCCAGGTCAGAAAATCTTCCTCAAGGGCGGCACATACAATTTGCAGACAGGCGTTATCATTGAGCGCGGCAACAACGGCACTCGTTTCTTTAGAAAGACGCTGACCGCAGACAAAAACGACAGAGCAATTCTCGACTTCAGCACCGCAAAATCTGGCTTTGTGAACTGGGGTGATTATTGGAATATCGAAAACATCGACGTTACAAAGACGGTCGGCAATGTGAAAGGTATGCAGATTGGCGGCAGCTACAACATCGTTCGCAACGTAAAGACATACGACAACGGCGACACAGGTTTGCAGATTTCGGGAGCTTCTACCGACGCAAAAGAAAAATGGCCGCGCAAAAATCTCATCATTTCTTGCGAAAGCTACAACAATTCTGACCCTGCAATGAACAACGCAGACGGATTCGCCGCAAAGCTTACCTGTCGCGACGGCAATGTATTCCGCTATTGCATTGCGTATTCAAACATCGACGACGGCTGGGATTTGTTCAGCAAGATTGAATCAGGTCCTATAGGCGAAGTGCTCATCGACCGCTGTATTGCCTACCAAAACGGAAGCCGCATTGACGGAAGCGGAAAAGGCGACGGAAACGGCTTTAAGATGGGCGGCGACGGCATTGCAGTCAAGCACATTTTGCGAAACTCTATCACATACGAAAACGGGGCGGCAGGCATTACGAGCAATTCAAATCCTGCTTTAATCCTCGAAAACGTTACGAGTTTTGGCAATAAGGGAACAAATATTTCTTTGTATGGCAAGGGCGAAAAAACGGTGCGCAGTTTCAGCGCAAAAGGCGTGATTTCGCTTAACGCAGAGAGTGCGGACAACTACCGCGAGCAAGAAAGTCTTTTAAGCGATACGACGTATTTCTTTGACGGCTCGAATGCACAGAACAGCAAAGGCGATATTCTTGATAGCACGATTTTTGAGAATACCGATACAAGCGTTCGCCCGACATTCACCGAGAACGGCAAAATCGATTTGCACGGGCTTCTTGTTTTGAACAGCAAAGCCCCTAAAGGAATCGGCGCGGTAATCAACTAATCTCGCGCACCGCATATCTTTTGCTTATCATTTCAGAGGCAGCAAGGGGCTAAAGCCCCTTGTTTCAATGGGCATTGCGAAAAAAAATTGCCGTATCAAATACGGCAATCGCAGAAAACAAATCAGCTATAAGATTCGGCGTAGGATTCCATAAGCGCAGAAAGCTCGTCTTCGCTGTCGGCAAGAAGCGACGCGGCGTAATACAACGCAACGGCGCTCTGCGTGGTAAGCGTGCCCATCGGAACAGCCCCTCCGCGCCAAAACAGCGCGCTCGTTACGAACGTGCCAAAATCAACGGAACTTTCCTGCTGCGACGTGCAATACACACGGCAATTCTTTCGCCGCGCCTTTTGCAACAACGGTTTGAGCGAAAAATCAGAGTTTCGCATATTGCCCGTTCCTGCCGCGTACAGCTCAAGAAACAGCGCACGCACAGGCTCGTCCGCGCCCAACAGCGCACCGTAGCGGTCGCTCCGAAATCCCGGGTAAGTTTGGCACACCGCGATTTTTCCCGCACATTCCTCCAAGAGCCGCTTCATCACCGCCGCATCAGGCTCTTCAATCTGCGAAAATTGCAGCGCAATCGAACCGTTCTCGGTAAAAATCGGTTCTTTGAGATTCCAGTTTGTAAAACCATCGGGCGACGTGCGCACGAATTGCAGATTCAGCGGCGACAACAACTTTCCGCCAAACGCCACATACACGCCGTTTTTCTTTTCACGGGCAGTTTTAATCGCGAGCGCAAGATTTTCGCGTGCCTCGACAGAATCCGCGGGGATTTCCGTGCTTGCCGTCAAAACCACCGGCACACTCGATGCGCCGAACAGCCAAAACAACAGAGCCGCGGTGTACGGAAGCGTGTCCGTGCCGTGCAAAACCACAATGCCGTTCGCACTCCCCGCCGCTATCTTCGCGCTGATTTCCGCGATGAGTGCCGCAAAATCCGCAGGCTCAATCTCCTCGCTCAACAAATTGCGCACACTCACAATCTGCACGCCGTTTTTTTCGCCAGCCGCCTTGCACAGTTCCCTGAGAGCTGCCGCCCCGCCGCTTTCCGCAGAACCGTCCGCACGACGCACCGCCGTAATTGCGCCGCCCATACCCAGCACATAAATCACGCTAATATCGAGTTCTTCCTTGATGAGCGACTTGACCGTAAGCGGCACCGCCCGCCCCGCCGTCTTCTTCATCACCAAACCCGTCAGATATTCCAGCGGAGCCATATCGCCGTTTTTGAGCCGCGACGCGCTTGATTCATTTTCGGCGAGCACCTCGCGCACAAACGGACGAATCTTTTCGGGAGCCGCAATCTGAAACTCCTCGGACTTTTTCAACAAAGAATCAACGTCCACATCGGATTCACACACATCTTGAATCAGTTTTTTCGCAATCCCGCTGTGGATTTTTTGCTGCGTCAAAAGCGAAATGATTTGCGCAAACTTTTCGCTCGTCATTCGGCTTTTGCCAATCGGCACGCGCAAAAAATTGAGCACCCGCGTCACCTCGCTCGCAATCCAATGCGCCGCAGTCAAAGGCTCTGCGCCCGCTTTTACGGCAGACTCAAAAAAATCCGCGCGGTCTTTTTCGCCGCAGATAAACTCCGCGCGCAATCTCGAAAGCCCATATTGCTCGCGAAGCCGCGCCCGTCTCGCCTTGGGAAGCTCAAAATCGCCCATCGGCTGAGACGCAAACGCCTCGGCAATCGGCACGATAATTTCGCTCTCAGGCGCACAGAATCGCTGCTGCACACTGTTTCGCGCCTGATAACTCTCGCTTTCTCCGCGCTCTGCATTCCACAATCGGCTTTCTTCCGCCACCGTCTCGCCCGCAAACAGCAGATTTTCCTGACGGCTCGTCTCCGCGTTCACCGCCGCGCGCACAAAATTGAACGAATTAAGATTTCTGAGCTTCACATATCGCTCTGGCGTTTCGGGATACTCGGCGAGCGCAACATACGCATTACTTCTGATTGATTTCTCGCCGTCAGCCAGCCCCAAATATTTCAAAAGCGCAGACAATTCCAGCAAAAACAGTTCCGCTTCTTCGCCAAGCTCAAACGCATTCGCCGTGCGAAGACGCAAACTCGGACAGCCCGAATGAGAAAAATCCATCTGCGGAACGCCGGCGTTTCGGGTAAGCCTGCCGCAATCTTCTTCCAAACGGATTTCCTCAATGCGAATCGTTTTGGCTTTTTGGTGAAACATAATATCCAAACTGCCGCCGTCCGCCACAGGAAGCGACCACAACGCCGTTTTTGAGTGCTTGCTCGAGAGCTGAATGTTTCCCGTCAACTGCTGCACCGCGCTCTTTTGGCGTAGCGTTGAGCCGAGCGCAAGACACAGCGGCGCCATTTTTTTGAGCACTGCGCTTTTTACCGTCGCGCCCCCCGCGCCCTGCTCAAACACGCCCTGCTCATCAGAAAGCAAAATCCGCACTTCCAGAAAAATAAACGACTGATACATTTTCCACGCCCCCTAGAAATGCCAGTATACTGATTTAGAAAACTTTTTGATAGATAGTTTTCATACAATACAAAAATATATTCGCTTCCCCCGCCTAAAGATTTGCCTTTCAAAAATATTTTTTTTCCCTGCGCAAAATGGTTTTGACCTTTAAAAACATTTTTTTTCAATGCGCTTTTAAGA
>CALBGU010000072.1 GCA_937893155.1 uncultured Treponema sp.
GTATGCCGCCTCAATCTCCATTGTATCGCTTAATTTGTTGTAATAGTCAAAGTTGAGCGTCCACACCGAGTTCTGCGGCTTGTATGACGCATCCGTCTTCTTGTAATACGTTTTTGAACCGTCATAATATTCTGTGCTTGTTGTTTTCGTATATGAAACCGTTCCGTCAGAACCTACAGATGCAGTATAGGCTTTGTCCTTTTCTATTTTATCGCCAAGTTCATAAGAAATTGCTGTATAAGATGCATCTGTTTTTGCGCCCTGTGTGATTGAATTGAGTTTCACGTTGAACGCGAGCTGGCTTGTGTTGCTGATTTTGTACACGCCGCCGAGTGCAAACGGGTTGAAAATCCACGGTGCATTTGTTTCGTCGTTGTCGTCTGTTACAGAGTAGTCGCTTGCCACGTTTGCAACTGTTCCGCTGCTGCTCAAGAACACTACGCCGCGCAATGCCAGTTTTTTATTGAGCAGAGATGTGTTTGAAATCTGGAAATTCGTGGTCTTTTTTGCGCCCTTGATTGTGGTCAAGTTACCTGCATCTTTTCCCCATTCTGCGCCGTCAAATTTGATAAAAATTCCCGGTTTGTAGTATCCTGAATAGCAGTTTCCCCAGTTTCCGTCGTCGTTGAGGTTCTTTGAAAGACGCTGGTCATACGCACCTGCGTCCACGCGCCAATCGCCCAAAATGCCCCAGAGCTGATAGCTCGTGAGTCCCACGCTGCCGTTTGAGGAATTGTCTGTGTTGCTTGATACGCTCAAGACGATTTTTGAGCCGACGTTTTCGCCTTTTGCGCTTAAGGTAACATCGTCCGAGTGTTTTGTGTCTTTGCCCCACGTTGCTGTTCCGTTGTCGTTTGTGCCTTGGTCGTCTTCGTCGCCTCTTGCGCCTTTTTGTGTTGCTGATTCATAAGTGAATACATCTGAATATACACGTGCATTTGTGCTTACAGAAACTTCTGCAAATGCGCCTGCCGTCATTGCCGCAATAACAGCTGCGCTTACTAATTTTTTCATAAAATCCTCCTAGATTTCATGTCATTTTTAAACCAACAATTAATGTTGACACTTTTTTGTAAAGGCTTTTTTGCCTTACGCTGTTAATGATAACATCACATTAAATCTCAATTACAGATAACAATTTGTAAAAAAACGACGAACAGGATTTTTGTGAGCGCAAAAAATCCGTGCGCGATTCGTTTCGACTTCGCTCAACGAACGATGAGAAAAACAGTCTGCGCCTGCGTTTTTTCTGCGTTATCCGCGCTCATACGGTACAATGATACATCGACCTTTCTTAAACTCAACAGGAGGCAATATGATTTACGGTTACATTCGTGTGAGCACAGACCATCAAACGGTGGAAAATCAGCGGTTTGAAATCATTCGTTTTTGCAAGAAGAAAAACGTGAAAATCGACGGCTGGATTGAAGAAACGATTAGCGGCTGCAAAGATTACAGCGAACGCAAGCTCGGCGAGCTTTTGGGCGGTGTGCAACACGGCGACATCATTATTTGCGCGGAATTGTCACGGCTCGGACGCAATCTTTTTATGATTATGGAAATCCTGAATATCTGTATGACGAAGGAATGTCGCGTGTGGACGATAAAGGAAGGTTACCGCTTGGGCGACGATATTCAGAGCAAGGTGCTTGCGTTTGCGTTCGCTCTGAGCGCGGATATTGAGCGCAGTTTAATCAGCCAGCGCACTAAGGAAGCGCTGCATTTGCGCCGCTGTTCTGGCACGCATTTGGGGCGTCCGTTCGGCAGTCAGACCACGAACGAGCGTACGCGGCTGTTCAACAAGCGCGAAATTATCACGGAAATGCTTGCGCTTAAAATCCCCAAGTCCGTGATTTGCGATGCGTGCAATATCAGTCGGCAGACGCTGTATATACATCTTCGCCGCGGAGAATTTGATTTTGAGCGCAAAAGCGAAATAGCGCATTTTGAGCGGTGAGAGAGAACGTCTGCTCTCCTTTTTGTCATTCCCGTGCTTTACACGGGAATCTTTTCCCGCATTGGATTGCGGCGAAGATTATCGGGTCAAAGTGAGATAATGACAGCACACCTTTTATAACACTGCCGCGCATTTTTTTGTGCGAAATTGGTAAAATCCCGACCTGTCTTTTTCGTTTACCGACTTTTTTTAATTCCCCCCGCTTTGCGCTCTTTTTTGTGCAAAAAGTGTCACTTTTAATCCTTGGTTTAAAAATGACATGAAATCTAGGAGGATTTTATGAAAAAATTAGTAAGCGCAGCTGCCGCAAGTGTTTTGCTCGCGGGCGCAGTTAGTGCAGAAACAACCGTTAAATTTAACGCAAACGGACGTTATGGTACAAATCTTTGGACAGGCATTGCCGCAGAACAAGGCATTGAAAGCAAAACAGAAGACGACAGCTATTGGAATGACGGCATAAAAGAAAGCTGGACAGACGAAGTGAAAATGACCGTAACAAGCGACAATGCTGGCGTTATGATAAACGAAAACATCTCAAGCGAAAGCATTTCAATGAACAAATACGACGTGTGGCTCAACTGGGGCAACTTCCGCGTAGACTTTGGCAAAATGGACAACCGCGCAGGAATCATCGGCGATAACAACGGCAACTGGTTTGGAGCATGCACCATTTTGGCAAAACCCGGTATCAACAACGGCGTTTTGAGCGCATACAAAAACCGTGGCTATCTTATTGGAAAAGATTACGATACAACTGATACAGCTTTAGCAAAAGCAAAAAGTGAGGCTGCTGTTGCTGCATACAAAAAAGAAATTGCAAAATATACTGCAGTATATAAAAATGATGGAAAAACGGTAGATTATTATCTTGACAAAGATGGGAACAAGATATCAACAACTGCTTACAAAACTGCATATGAAAATGCTGCAAAAAAAGCTTACGATGCAGTTTCGGAAATTGTTGAGTGGTCTGCCGATTCCAGCCTTGCAAAATACGGTACGGATTCAACTTCGTACACCACAAGTTACAGCGGCACAAAACAGAACGCGCTGTGGCTCACGTACGCGCTCGGCGACTTCACGTTCCACGGCACAATGTTCACCAATGGTTCAAAGACGTTTACCGATTTCAACTTGGCGGCAGAGTATAAAAAAGACGCTTTGGACGCGGCTCTTACTCTCAAGTTCACAGATTCGCTGTCTGGATTGGACGAGGATACAGAACGCTACGCGCAGGGAACAGATATGCTCGCGGCTCTTTCTTGCAAATACTACATCAATGAGCAGTTCTCGGTGTTCGGTGCATACACGCTCGGTTTGCCATATCTCGGAAAAGAGTTTACGGTTGCGTATACAAATGATGATGGCGTTGATGTAGAAGAGGAATATGCGGGTATGACTCCGATTCACGCTATTGACCTCCGTGCGCAGTTCAAGCAGGATAAAATCTTTGCATTACTCGCAACAAACTTCACGATGATTACGCCGTCAAAATACACAAAAGAACTTTCTGACGACGCAGAAGCGGTTATGGGCATCGATGTGGGCGCACAATTCCAATATACTATCAGCGACCTTGCAACGTTTGATTTCCAGACTCGTTACGATTGCTATGATTTGATGAAGAAGAACGACGAAGCAGGATTGAACAGTATGGTAATTCGCCCGGGCGTGATTTTGAGTGCACAGAAGAATTGCACTGTATCCACAGGTGTTGAGGTTACACTCGATAATATGTTTACTTCAACAAAAAAAGACAATTCTGACGAAGGAATGTTGGTTCTTACTACAAAAATTCCTCTTGTTGTTCGCGTAAAGCTCTAATCGGCTAACACACACAAAAAAGCCTGCTCTTTTGTTAGGGGCAGGCTTTTTTATGCAGTGATGCTACCTATTTTCTGAAAACAGCAATGCTTCGAAATCCGCCAGCAACGGTATCGAACATATTTGTTTTTCGCTCTTATTGAAGACGGGAAATTTCTGATAAAGGCATATTTACATACTTTGCTACTAAGTCCGCCGACAAACCAGCATTGAGCATTGATTTTGCGGTTTGAATATACGCTTGCTGCATACCTTGCTGCAGTCCGTAGCGCATAGCTTCTTCGCGCTGTACGGCGATGTCTGTATCGT
>CALBGU010000073.1 GCA_937893155.1 uncultured Treponema sp.
TCGTCGATTACATTGCAATCCTCGTCTTGTTCACCACGCTCACGCACCTCATCGCGCGCGCCCTCCTCTCTTCAAAAAAGTCATAACTCCTTACCGCGACATCAGTTCTTTGACGGCATACAAAGAGCTGATGTCGCTTCTTTTTGTCGATTTTCTCTAAACAAGCGATTTTTGCGCGCGCAAAAGCGATTTTCGCGATATGCAAACGACGTATGCAAGCGCAGGAGCGATTTGCAAAACGTGCAAACAACTTCTGCTTTTGCAGGAGCAAGATACATATTCTGCATGCGCCTCACTGCACGATTATAAAAGCACAGATTTTCGACAACCCTCCGCGCGAAAAAAATTAATATTTTAGCAACATTTCGGAAACATAAAGCAAACATTTTTCTTTTATTCTCCTCTTACATTCGACTACAGGAGTTTATATGAGAAAACTGCTTTTGCTTTTCGTCCTTCCCCTCGCTTTTTGTGCGCATATCGCCGCGTACCAAATGCCGAAAGATACGTTTTTCGTCGCGCTCACCACGATAGCCGCCTATAATCCGAACAACGAGATGTTTGATTTTGACTATCCGTATGCGCTTCCTCTCTTGAACGCTGGCTACACTCATCGCTTTATCAATGAAGAGGAGGCTCAGACGCTTTCGGCGAACATCGGCGCGACCCTTGCTCCCGTGTGGCTCAACGCGAGTGCAGATGTCAGCTATTCGCCGTGGAAGCCGTTGACGCTCACTCTTGGTGCAGAGTGCGGAACGAGCTTTAATATGTCGATTGCCTCGCTGGACTTGCAAAGTTTGGCGGTCTATGACAGCGACTCTTGCACCTACGAGAGCTTAACGCCGTTTCTGCACTATCGCTATGCGCTCTACGCACAGGCGGCTTTGTCGTTTGACATCGGCTCATTCACTCTTTCAGGGAATTATCGCGCGAGTTACGTCGGTATGACGGGCGTTGAAGACGGCGAGATGTGGAAGTATATGTTTACTAAAGAGAATGTAAACGGATTTCGCTATGACGCTGCGGCTTCCCTCTCCTATCGCTTGCCGTTCGCTCTCGCAAGGACTGCGGGCGTTACGGCGACGGCTTCGGGCTATTTCTCCGACAGCTTCTTTGCCTCGCGCTACGAAAATTACGACGCGACCTTTGCAACAATGACGCTCACTCCCACGATTTCTGGCGGCTGGAGCAGAAAGGATTTTATCTCGATTTCCATTCCGTTCGGCTCTTCGCGCGATTTCTCTGCAAAAACCGACGGCGATGACGATATGGACTTTACGCCATTCACGGCAAGCGACGGCGCGAAATGGAGCTGGAACGGCATTCTTCTGACATACACGCACGTTTTTTAATACTTTAGAAACAAATCAGAAACAGTTTGCTAACACGCTTTTTGTATTATGCAAGCATACACTGCGACAGGAGATTTTTTTGATGAAACGACTTTCTTCTATATTAGTATGCCTTTTTGCCGCCTCGCTTTTATTTGCCGAAGACTCAAGCGAGAAAATCGTGATTGACGTGGAAAAGGCGGTCGAGTATGCGAACAACTACAGCCGAGCCATTAAGAGCGCGTCGATTGATGTGGACTCAAAATCCGATGCACGAAACCACGTCTTAAATGCGTTCTTGCCCGACGTGAGTTTTTCAGGCACAATCGCCAAACCGAACGAACCCGAAGAAATCAAAGCGGAGTATTACAGCGCGATAGGCTCGGCGCAGATTTCGTTGAGCTGGGGGCTGTCGATTATCGAGAAAGTCAAGAAGGCAAATCGCGACTATGAAGCGGGCGTGTTGAGCTTTGAGATGGCAATTCGGCAGAACACGCGCGACGTGAAAAAGCTGTTTTATCATCTGCTTCTGCAGCAAAAATCGCTTGAAAACGACAGGAAAACGCTTGAGACGACAAAGGCACGCTATGAAAGCACGGAAAAAAGCTACCGAAGCGGAAATGCGCCGAGGTTTGACGTGCTGCAAAGCCGTGTAACGTATCAGAATATGAAGCGCGATGTGGACAACGCCGAAATTGCGCTTGAGCGGCAGAAAAGGGAGTTTGCGGTCGTCTTGGGGCTGTCGCCTGAAGCGAAAATCGAACTTTCAGGCTCTCTTGAAACGGAAATCGTGGAATTGGACAAGGCGAAATTGCTCGAAACATACAGCGCGTACGCAAGCGATATTCGCTCCCTTGAGCTGCAAATAGAGTCGCTTGATGCGCAGAGGCGAGGCTTGAACTACGATTCGTGGACACCGACGCTTTCGTTCAATTACGCGACGAAGCAGACGATGACGGGATTGGACAAGAATTGGCTTGACGGCGCAAACTGGAGCGACAAGGGAAGCGCGAGCTTATCGCTGACGTGGAATTTTACGAACGCGCTCCCGTTTTCCAACAACCGCATAAAATATCACGATTTAGAGCGGCAGCAAGAGCAGCTGAAACTGAAATTGGCGCAGAAGAAAGACGACATCTCGCTTGACAGCGCGAAGCTCTTTGATGAGCTTGAAACGTCCTCTCGTGCGCTTGATTCGTGCAGGGAGAATATAAAACTGGCAGAGGAATCGTATGATTTGGTGAACCGCGCCTACCGAGCTGGCAGCGCAGAGCTCATTGAGGTTCGCGACGCGGAGGCAGAGCTTAACAAGAGCCGCCTTGCAGAGCAGAGCGAGCTGTATACTTATATATGCGCGCTCATCGACCTTGAGTATATGTTGGATTTGCCAAAAGATAGGAAAGAGAGATAGGGGGATTTTTATGAAGCGAGTTTTATCTGTGGCGTGCGGCGTGGTGTTGTGTGCGGCTCTCTTTTCGGGCTGCGGCAAAAAGCAGGAAGTCGAGAAAGAGGCTGAAAAACCGCTCGTTACGGTGATGACGAAGAAGATTGCGGCGAAAGATATGGAGGCGTACATTGACTTTTCTGGCACGGTGAAAGCTTTAGACACGGTTACGATATACCCGACGGTATCGGGGAAAATTGTGCAGTGGCTGGTGGAGGAAGGCGACAAAGTGAGCAAGAATCAAGTGATTGCGCAAGTTGACCCGTCGAAGCCAGGCGCGGAGTTTGCACTGAATGCCGTGAGGGCAAGCGTTGCGGGAACAGTAACTCAAATCGTGCAGAGTATTGGCTCGTATGTAACCTCTTCGAGTGCGATTGCAGAGATTTCGAGCGCGGACAAACTGGAGCTGACGATTCAAGTGAGCGAAAAGTTTGTGCCGTTCATTGCAAAAGGTGCGACTGCTGCCGTGAGCTTCAAGGCGTATCCTGACGAGGCGTTTAGTGCGCGCGTTACGAAAATCAGCCCCGTGCTTAATGCGGCGACGAGGACGATGGCGACAGCTTTGACGATTGACGACGCGAAGGGAATTGTAAAGGCGGGAATGTTTGCGCACGTTCGATTGCTGACGCAAAAGAAAGAGGGCGTGCTGTGCGTGAGCGAAGAGGCGATTATTCACAGCGGCAAAAAGCAGTATGTGTTTGTGGCGGAAAACGGCGTTGTGTCGCGGCGCGAAATCGAAACGGGATTGAGTGTTGACGGAGAAGCGGAAGTGAAGAGCGGCTTGAGAAAGGGAGATGAAGTCGTGGTAAGCGGGCAGAATATGCTGAGCGACGGACAAGCGGTGCGCGTGGCGGCGAGTGAATAGGAGGGGAAGAGAGATGATACAGGCGATTTTGAAAAAACCGATTTCGGTGCTCATTGTTTTTACTCTGCTAGTCGCGCTCGGTGCGTTTTGCGGCAAGAACTTATCGCTGGATATGTTTCCCGAAGTGAACAACCCAAGCGTTATGGTAGCAACCACCTGCGGCAATGCCGACCCGTCTGAAGTGGAGCGAAACGTTACGCGCAAACTCGAAAGCGCATTCAGCGGCTTGAGCGGATTAAAGCACATAAAAAGCGAATCGCAGACGGGCTACAGCCAGATTATGCTTGAGTTTTCAAGCTCGGTGAATATGGACAGCGTAATGAACGACGTGCGGGACAAGATTGACCGAGCGCGCTCATCTCTTTCCCCTCTCGCCTCAAGCCCGACGGCTACGCAGCTCGACGCTTCGCTTATTTCTTTGATGACGCTCGTGATGAAAGGCAATCACAGCGCGGCGGAATTGTATGAGTACGCCTCAGATATCGTAGAGCCTGCGCTGGAGCAGATTGACGGCATCGCATCTTGCGACATTTCGGGCGGACAGAAGCGATGTATCAAAGTATCCGTTTCACTCGACCGATTGGAAGCGTATTCGCTCAGCCTTGCCGCCGTACAGCAAAGCCTTGCTTCCCAGAACCTCGAAAGCTCGGCGGGAATCATCAGCGCAGGCAAAACAAACTATTCAATCAGTGCAGACGGCGCATTTCGCTCGCTTTCAGACATTGAAAATACCGTTGTCGCATACAGAAAGCTCTCTGACGGCTCGAATGTGCCGATTTTATTGCGCGACATTGCAGAGGTGAGAGAGGATATAAAAGAAGTAACTTCGGTTTCGTATTTGGACGGCGTGCCGTGCATTATGTTCACGCTGCAAAAGCAAAGCGGAAGGAACTCCGTAGCCGCTTCTCATGCAGTGAGAAAAGCCGTGCCGAAAATACTCTCCGAGCTGCCTGACGACGTGGAAATCATCGAAACAGCGAACAACACCGACATCATCGAAAGCACGGTGAGCGAGGTTATCTCTTCTGTCGTGCAAGGCGCGTTTTTGGCGGTCATCGTGCTCTTCATTTTCTTGAAAAACATCAAAAGCACGCTCATCATCGGCTTGTCTATCCCTGTTTCTATCGTTATCACGCTGGTGTTTATGTATTTCCGCGGCACTTCGCTAAACCTCATCAGTCTTTCAGGCTTGCTGCTCGGAGTCGGTATGCTTGTCGATAATTCAATCGTCGTCCTCGAAAACATTTACACGCACAGCGCACAGGGAAAAGCCCCGTTTCAAGCCGCGCTCGACGGTGCAAAAGAAATGGTGATACCTGTCATCTCATCGACTTTGACTTCCGTGTGCATTTTCGTTCCGATGATAGCATTTTCATCTCTCATCGGCGTTATCGGCTCGGCGTTTTTGGATTTGGGCTTTTCGATTAGCGTCGCACTCATCTGCTCGCTGTTTACGTCGATTGTGCTTGTTTCTGTTCTTGCCGCGCATTATCTCAAGGTGAATCCGAAAAAGTTGCACGACACCTCCGAGAGCGCAGTTTCTCGCGGATATGCAAAGGCGGTGCGCTTCATTCTTCACCACAGGGCGATTTCGTTTGTGCTTCTCATCGCTTTATTTTTGCTGTCGATGATGTCGCTTGGCTCAAGAGGCTTTATCCTTTTGCCGCAGAACCCCGAAACACAGGTAAAAGTCGAGATGACGCTGCCAAAAGGCACGGCACTTTCGCAAACCGAAGCGCAAATCAAGGAATTGGAGAGGCTGGCAAAAGAAAACATCACGGGAATCACCTTTAGCAACGTGAGCGCAGGGGGAAGCACAGCGGCAAAGAGCAATGTCGCGACGCTCTTGGTGAGCCTGTCGGGGACATATTCAGAGCGCGCAAAGGAAACAATCCGCTCTTTCTTTCATCTCTTTCCTGAAGCGCAGTTTGAGTTTCAAGCGACCTCGCTTTCCCTTTCGAGCGGAATG
Source organism: uncultured Treponema sp. (assembly GCA_937893155.1). Classification (GTDB taxonomy): domain Bacteria; phylum Spirochaetota; class Spirochaetia; order Treponematales; family Treponemataceae; genus Treponema_D. The sequence continues at coordinate 5,610 of CALBGU010000073.1, forward strand.
AGTGGGTCAAGCGGCGGCTATGTGCTTGAGATGCACTCGAACAATTTAGACAAGCTCTCCGAAACTGCGGGACACATCGTGCGCCTTGTCAAAGAGCAAGCAAGCGACATTGTGAGCGAAGTGTCGAGCGACATCGGCGGTGAGTTTAGCGGAGTGGGGAGAAGCCCGCGCCGTATGCCAGAGATGAAAATTAAACTCGACCGAGAAGCGATGAACTCTCTTGGATTGAGCGTGAATGCGATTGCTGCAGAGCTGAGAAGCGCGATAAGCGGCGTGAATGCAGGCACGTTTGAACAAGACGGCGAGGAAGAGGACATCATTGTAACGCTGGACGACGAAGACAAAAGCGACATCGCCGATTTGTCAAAGCTGTTTGTAACGAACTCTTCAGGCGAGCGTATCGCGCTCAATGCGATTGCGGCGTATGAAGAAGACAGCGCGCCTTCGTCGATAAACCGCAAAGACCAAATGCGCACAGCGAGCGTTACCGCGATTGCAAAGAAGGGAGTTCCGCTTTCTGAGGTGCAAAGAAGGGTTGACGAGATTGTCAAAGCGAACATCGCCGCAGATGATTCTCTGACATTTGCGGCAACGGGTGATTTTTCTGAAATGCTTGAAACGGGAAAGGGCTTTTTAATCGTAATCATAATGGCGATGCTCCTCGTTTTTGCGGTGATGGCGAGCCAATTTGAAAGCCTGAAAGACCCGTTTATCATTTACTTTACAATACCGCTTTCCTTCATCGGAGTGTCTGCCATTTATGCGATGGTGGGGCAGCCGCTGAGTATGATGAGCATATTGGGAGTGCTTATGCTTGTCGGCGTTATCGTAAATAACGGAATCGTCCTTGTTGACGCAGCTAACGCACTCCGCCGCGACGGATTGGAGCTAGAAGAAGCGTGTGTAGAAGCCGCAAAAAGCCGCCTGCGCCCGATAATGATGAGTACACTGACAACGCTCATCTCCCTCATTCCGATGGCACTTTTTCCAAGCGAAGGCGCGGTGATGATTCAGCCGATAAACTTGACCGTACTCGGCGGTTTGGGATTTGGCACGATTATGACGCTTTGCATTATACCTGCGGTGTATTACACTTTCAATGCAAAAAAAGAAAAGAAGAAAATGCCAGCTATAAAGAATTCTGTGGTATAATGGAGGCGATATGTTCAAGGTTTTAATAGTGGAAGACAACGCGGATTTGAACCGCACGATGTGCACATATCTTCGGCAAAATGGATATGAAACGGTCGGCTGCTTGTGCGCGAACGACGCATACAACGCAATGTACAACAATCCGTTCGACATCATCATTTCGGATATTATGATGAGCGAGATTGACGGTTTTGAGTTCGCCGAAACTGTGCGCAAAGTGAATCCTGCAGTGCCGATTATCTTTGTAACCGCGCGCGATGATTTCGGTGCAAAGAAGAGGGGCTTTAGCGCAGGAATAGATGACTATATGGTCAAGCCTGTTGATTTGACAGAATTGCTGTTGCGCATTTCAGCATTGCTTCGGCGTGCGAATATCGCGCAAAGCAAAAAGATAACTATCGGCACTTTCGTGATGAACGAAGACGAGCGTACTGCAACGAACAATGGCGAGGAGATAGTGCTTACAACGCGGGAATTCAACTTACTCTATAAATTGCTCTCATATCCCAAAAAGACATTCACCCGAGTGCAGCTGATGGACGAGTTCTGGGAGGCAGATACAAACGCGACGCCGCGTGCCGTAGATGTATACATCACAAAACTCAGAGAAAAAGTAAAAGAGTGCACAGATTTTGAAATTGTAACCGTGCATGGCTTGGGCTACAAGGCGGTTGTAAAATGAGCGCGAACAGGAACAAAAAATCGTTTTCATACAGCATTTTTTCGTTCGCGCACTATATTTTAATTTTTGTAGGAATATGTATCGTCGTCAGTATATCGATTTTTATTTTCTTTGCAGGAAGCGGCTCACATATCCCCTCTGATTATCTCATACAGCGCGGTACATACAACATTGCAAATATCTTTTTTCTGAGTCTGCTTTTTACCGTTGCGCTCGGTGCATTCAGAAAATGGCGAATCGAAAAGCCTGTGCGGCAGATACTTTCCGCGACAGAGCGAATAAAAAACGGTGATTTTTCAGAAGAGCTTCGTGTCAATTCTCGCTTCAGAAGCGAATTTGACGAAATCGCAGACAACATAAACGCAATGGCAAAAGAATTGTCGAGCGTTGAAACGCTCAGAAGCGACTTTATCGCAAATGTGAGCCATGAATTAAAAACACCGCTCTCCGTCATACAAAATTACGCAACGATGCTCCAGGCAAGCTCGATAAGCGACAGTGAGCGAATGGAATACGCGAGAAGTTGTGCAGCTGCAAGTCGCAGGCTCACGGCACTCATAACAAATATTCTAAAGCTCAACAAACTTGAGAATCAGCAGATATTTCCTTCGCAAAAATGCTTTAATTTGAGCGAACAGATAACGGAATGTCTACTCGATTTTGAGCAAGTCTGGGAAGAAAAAAGCATTGAAATTGAAACAAACATTGCAGACGGTATCATGATACGAGGCGATGAAGAGCTTTTATCTCTTGTTTGGCATAATCTATTTTCAAATGCATTCAAATTCACTCACAGCGGCGGAAGTGTAAGCGTTTCTCTCTGTGAAAATACCGAATCAGTGAGCATAATCGTTTGCGATACGGGAATCGGCATAAAAAGCGCAGATGTGTCCCATATCTTCGAGAAATTTTACCAAGCAGACACAAGCCACGCCACAAAAGGCAACGGATTAGGGCTTGCTTTGGTTAAAAGAGTTCTTGATATTTGCAAAGGTGAGATAAAAGTTGAAAGTACAGAGGGAAAAGGCTCTCAATTTAGCGTATTTCTGCACAAAACGATATGATTTTTATGCGCCATACGATAAAATCCATCGTTGAACAGGCTCTCTCCAGTCTTCAAAGTGTAATCCTTCAAGATAAAATCGTTCATACATATACTGTATATGTGATTGTATAGCGATTTTATCAGATTCAGCAATATCATCTTGCTCTTTGAACAAATCTTCAATGTATTTAACACACGTTCCGATTGTTACTAAATCGCTCTGTATCCTCGTCATCATATACAAAGCAGCTGGTATGCAATTTAAACTGTGCTGCTTAACGTAAAGCACCGTTTCGCCTATTGCCACCGCCCCTTTATATAATTCTTCATTCCACGCATCTCTTTCCTCTGCGCTAAAGCCCTCACGCATAAATAAATCGCGATAAAACGTAAAGACAAGCACAACAATCGCAATGTGCAGACTTGGAACACAGCAATAATGAGGGTCAAATAGATGTATCTTCAAGAAAGGCAAGCTCTTTTTGTATTTGGGGCGTGCGGTCGTGCTGAGTCTGAAGCGATAAAACTTCGCAGCCTCTTTATACGTTTTTTTCAAGCGGTCAAGCCACTCGCGACACAATGGCAAGCCTCTCTTTAAACCAAATTTCTTTATCAACATCGCAAGCGGTCGAATCCAGATATTGATAAAGTCAAAATATATCCCCACTCTTTTCGGCGTAAACGGCACTTTGTTGTCTAATGGGTGGTCAAC
>CALBGU010000074.1 GCA_937893155.1 uncultured Treponema sp.
TTTTATCCGCAAGCCCGTTGAACATATCGCGGATTTCGTAGTACAGGGCTTCATTCTTGTCTTCCACGCGCTCCGTGGGGTGTTGCGCTTTGAGCGCGTCAAAGTCGCGGCGGTTTGCTTCGTACTGCATCTGCACAGCGTCAAGTTCCGTGCGCAGCTTTGGGTAGTATGCTTTTACGCCGCTGTAGAAGTCCATGAGCTTTGTGTTTACATCGTTGATGATTGCCCGCTTCGGCTCCAGGTGGAAATAGAGCGCACCGCCGCCCAAAAAAGGCTCTATGTATCTTCCGCTAAATCTTGGGATATGCTTTTGTATATAGGGAATTTCTTTTGATTTTCCGCCACGATATTTTATTAAGGGTTTCATACATATAATTTTACAAAAAACTTATCTTTTTGACTAGCATCTATAAGCATATTCAGTATCTCTTACATATCCTGCAGAAAAAAATATGCGAGAGAAATGCCGTCATTTCGGCTTGGGTGGGGTCGGAAGCAGGGCGAGCGGCAAGTTTTTTTCTTCGTGAATGATTTTTATACTTGCGCTACGGCAAACTGCTCAGTATATCGCTTGTCATCAGAGCAAATTCTTCTATGCGGCAATCATTATTATAATGCACATAGTAAAAAGTCGCGTTTGTTTGGTATAATAAAAATATGAAACGCATTTTGTATGTCGTGCTGCAATGCACTTGGGGAATTGGGCAAACGCTGCTCGGGCTGTTTTTTTTCTTAGTGCACGCAAAAAAGGCACATCACATCTACAAAAACTGTATCGACACGCGCTGGCATTTTTCTGGCGGAATGAGTCTCGGGCTGTTTATTTTCACGCCTGATGATGAAAGCGATTGGGCAAACGAAGTGCGCGTTCACGAATACGGGCATACGTTTCAATCGCTTCTTCTCGGTCCGCTGTATGCTGTCGTCGGCGTGATTTCGGTGTGCTGGGCGTTTCTGCCGTATTTTCAGCGACTGCGAACACAGAAAAATATGCCATACACGGCGTGTTTTGTGGAAAAATGGGCGAGCGACCTCGGCGAAAAAATGACGGGTGAAAAGGCGGCGCGGTAAGGTGTTTCTTTTAGATGTGTTGACGAATACATAAAAAAAGAGCACAATTTTTGTATGCAAAATCAAAAAATAAACTATCAGAACGTTTTAGAAAAAACGCTTTCAACTTTGAACGAAAAAAAATCGCTTTTGCTTCACGCTTGTTGCGCCCCTTGTTCATCGTATGTCATCGAGTATTTATCACAATATTTTGACATCACCATTTTTTATTACAACCCCAACATTCACCCCAAAACCGAATACGAGCGCAGATTGCAAGAATTGCGCGATTTTTTGCCGCGATTTCCAAAAGCCGCAGGGATTTCGCTCGTAGAAACGGATTATGAACCAGAGGATTTTTTTGCGGCAACAAACGTCCGCAACGACCCCGATTTGCAAACCGAACACGAAATGGGCGAACGCTGCCGCAGATGCTATGAATTCAGAATGCGCCGCGCGTGGAAATACGCCGAAGCACACCATTTTGATTTTTTTACCACAACATTATCTATCAGCCCGCACAAAGATTCCGCAAAAATCAACGCAATCGGCGAAACATTGCAAAGGGAATCACAGACAAACCTCCAATATCTCTTTTCGGATTTCAAAAAAAAGGCGGGTTTTTTGCGCTCGCTTGAAATCTCGAGCGAATACGGATTATACCGCCAAGATTATTGCGGGTGCGTTTTCAGTATGCGAAAAGATTAAGTTATTTCTTTGGAATATATACATATAAAGACTATTTTCAACAAAAATATTTTATAATACATAAAAATTCTGCCGAAAATTTAGAATTTTGGACGTGTTACAAAAGATATGCGGCTGTTATTTCACCTCGACGGTTCTTGTCATTATCGGTTTTGACCCGATAATCTTTTTCAAAATAGGCTCTTAAAGATAGATTCCCGCGTCAAACACGGGAATAACAAAAAACGAGTCCCCCTGTATTCAAAAATGTTTCACGTGAAACATTCCGTCTTTATAAAATCAACAAAATCGCGTATACTGGTGCATTATGGAAGTACAAACAAAACAAACTCCGATTCCTCGCCGCGCCGAGCGAATCCGCGACGTTATCCGCTATATTAGGCGGTTCAAAAATGCAACGGTGGTCATTTATATTGACGATGCGCTGCTTGATTCGCCTCTTTTCACCAGCCATATTCGCGACATTTGCCTTATTCACGAGGCAGGATTGCAGGTTTTAATTGTGCCCGGTGCGCGAAACAGGATTGACCAAGTGCTTACAGAGTCAAAAATTCCGTGGACGATACAAAACGGGTGCAGAATCACGGACGAAAATGCAATGCCCCTGATAAAAATGGCGGCATTCGATGTATCAAACCGCATTATGACTGCACTGGCTGGCGAAAAACGAACCGCAGTCATCGGGAACTGGGTTCGAGCGCGCGGCAAAGGCGTTCTTGACGGCGTGGATTTTGCAACTTCGGGCGAAATAGATAAATTGCAGGACGACGCGATTCAAACCGTGCTCAACAGCGGTTTTATTCCCATTTTTCCGTGCATTGGCTGGAGCCAAACGGGCAAGCCGTACAATATTTCATCGCTCAGTTTGTCAGAACAAATTGCGAGCCATCTTCACGCCGACAAGTTGTTTTTTATGCTGCCGAACACAGAAATCACCAGCCGCGATTTTATCATTCCCGATTCAATCGGACTTTCAGCGGAAGGTTGCATTCCCGCAATGAACCTTGAAGAACTCGAGATTTTTATGAGCAAAAACCGCAACAGCGACAAGCAAATTCTTCAGCTTCTGACGTTGGCGGCTTCGGCGTGCAATGCAGGCGTTTCCCGAGTGCACATTCTGAACGGTTCGATTGATGGAACACTGCCCTGCGAGATTTTCAGCAATCTCGGTTCGGGAACAATGATTTATAAATCAAATTACGGCGGCATTCGCGATATGACTCGAGAGGATATTCCCGCGCTGCTCAATTTGATTCGACCGTTTGTGGACCGCGGCATTCTTTTGCCCCGCACAGAATCGCAGCTGCAAGAGCAATACCCTCATTTTATCGTGTACGAAATGGACGGCGGTATTCGTGCCTGCGCCGCGCTGGAGCCGTATGATGATATGCAGATGGAAATTGCTGCCGTTGCCGTGGACGAAACGTGTGCACATATCGGCATCGGACCAAAATTGATTGATTATCTCATTGACCGTGCAAAAAATCGCGGCGCAAAATGCGTGTTTGTGCTGACAACCCAAACGGCAGATTGGTTCGAGCGTCTCGGATTTATAAGCGCAAGCATAGAATCATTGCCAGAAAAACGCCGTGCCATTTGGACTCCAAAACGCGGTTCAAAAGTTTTTCGATTGACCTTCTAGAACGCAAGCATTTTTTAACTGGATAAACAAACAGTGCCCGCAAAAAATTGTTTCACGTGAAACAATTTCAGCGCAAAAAAGAGATGATTTTCTTCAAACAGAATCATCTCTTTTTTTTTATTTGGTGAGTAAAAAAGACGCTCGCATCATACAAAACATATTTCAGCATTTTTTCAAAGGTCATTTTTGGTATCAAAAAAATTCAGAGAAGTTTCAAAAGAGATGCTGATAGTATAAGTTCTGTCATTCCGAATTTGTTTCGGAATTTCATTCAAATACTTTTAAAGAGATGCTGAAACAAGTTCAGCATAACCAGCATTTTTCGTTCATAAACCTTCCCTATTTTTATCTAAAAACACACAAAAACATATACATCTTATCCACATTTTTTCAACACAATCTATCAACACTTTTTCACCACAAAATTTTACACTATCTTTTTATTTTATAATATTTTACAAATTCATTCGAAAGTCAGCAAATTTGAATTCACTTTTTATCCAACAGTTATCCACATTTTTTCTCAAGTATTTTTATATAAATCCGAAAATAAATTCTCGCAAAAAAATGCCCCTGAATAAACAGGAGCATTTTTTCGTTTTTAACTATTTTTATTCGTCGTTCTTTTGCGCTTCTTCGTTCGAGGCTTTGTCAATCGATATGACATATTCATCATCGTCAAACGTAAAAATATTTACGCCAGAAGCCGTGCGTCCCTGCTCGGAAATCCCTGAAACAGGCGTTCGGATAATTTGACCTTTGTTTGTAACGCACATCAGCGTATCGGTGTCTTGCACAAAGAGCGCGCCTGCAATTTTGCCCTTGCCCTCGGTGTTGCCGAATATCTTCTGCCCGCTTGTGCCTCGCCCGTGAACAGCGAAATCATCAAACACACTCCGTTTGCCGAAGCCTTTGTCAGACACGACCAAAATAGAACCGCCATCGACATCATTTGAAATGACCGATACGACCTTGTCGCCATCAGACAACTCAATGCCGCGCACACCAGTAGCACCGCGCCCCATCGCACGAACGCTGTTTTCGGAGCACCGCAACGCCTTTCCGTTCTGGGTGATAATCAAAATGTCGCGATTGCCGTCCGTGAGCACCGAGGAAATAACTTTGTCGTCATCGCTTTTGAAATTAAGCGCATTCACGCCGCGCGAACGAGCATTTTTGAACTCAATGGTTGAAATGCGCTTTGCCACGCCTTTTTGCGTTATCATAAAGATGAATTGGTTTTCGCTAAAATCGCGCAACGGCGTAATCGTCGTAATTTCTTCGCCCTCTGAAAGCTGCAACAAACTCTTCAAATGACCGCCGCGGCTATTTCTGCTCGACTCAGGAATTTCGTGCGCGCGAATAAAATAGGCACGCCCCGCAGATGTTATGAATAAAATAATATCGTGTGTGGAAGCCACAAAAATGTGCTTTACAAAATCGTCGTCAACGAGTTTAGTGCCAGAAATGCCCATTCCGCCGCGTTTTTGGCTGCGGTACGTCGTTACCGGCATTCGTTTTACATAGCCTAAGTTCGATATTACCACCACAACATCTTCTTCTTTGATAATATCCTCAGCAGAAATATTGTCTATGCCCGCAGCAACGATATCGGTTCTGCGCTCATCGCCATATTTTTCGGCAAGCTCATTTGTTTCGGTCTTTATCAAATTGAGGATTTTCTCGTGGTTCGCAAGCAAATCACGAAGATACTCTATCAGAGTATTTAATTCAGCAATTTCGTTTTTGAGGTCATCAATCAGCAGATGCGTGAGTTTTTTAAGCTGCATATCCACGATTGCCTGCGCCTGCACTTCGTCAAAATTGAATCTCGTTTCAAGCGAATTTTTTGCGCTTTCGGTATCGCGGCTTCCGCGGATAATCGAAATCACATCATCAATATTGTTAATCGCCGTAATCTGCGCCTCAAGGATATGCGCCCGCGCCAGAGCTTTTGACAGGTCAAACTTCGTGCGCCGCGTAATAACTTGGTCGCGATGATTCACAAAATGCTCAATAAGCTGTTTCAGATTGAAAATCTGCGGACGACCATTGGCAAGCGCAAGGTTTATCACGTTAAACGATGACTGCAACGGCGTTTTTGCAAAAAGCTGGTTCAGCACCAATTTCAAACTTGCACCGCGCTTCAAATCAATCACAATTCGCATACCGATTCGGTCAGAAGATTCATCATTGATTCCCGAAATACCGTCGATAATCTTGTCGCGCGCAAGCTCGCCGATTCGTTCGCACAAAACGCGCGTATTCACCTGATACGGCACTTCTGTAAAAACGATGGTTTCTCGCCCGTTTTTGCCCTCTTCCACAACGTAACGACCGCGCACCGTGATTTTTCCGCGCCCCGTTTTGAACGCCTGCATAATGCCAGAACGCCCGTAAATGATGCCGCCCGTTGGAAAATCAGGACCTTTCATATACTCTGCAAGCTCTTCAATCGAAATCTCAGGATTGTCAATGTACGCAGCAACCGCAGCAGCAATTTCGCGCAAATTATGCGGCGGCATATTCGTTGCCATACCGACCGCAATGCCGTTCGTGCCGTTCGCGAGCAAAAACGGAAATTTTGCAGGCAAAACCGTCGGCTCTTTTGTGGTTTCATCGAAATTCGGCAGGAAATCCACGGTATCTTTTCCAATATCCGCGACCATTTCCTCCGCGAGTTTTGCCATTTTCGCCTCGGTATATCGGTACGCAGCCGCTGGGTCGCCCGCAATCGTACCGAAATTTCCCTGCGGCGTAACCACAGGATAGCGAAGGCTAAAATCCTGTCCCAAGCGCACCAATGCGTCGTACACAGAAGCATCGCCGTGCGGGTGGTATTTTCCCAACACATCACCAACGATTTTTGCGCATTTTCGGGTTGGTCCGTTGTTTCGCAAGTTAAGCTCGTCCATCGCGTAAAGGATTCGGCGGTGAACAGGCTTCATACCGTCGCGCACATCAGGCAACGCACGGCTCACAATAACCGACATCGAATAATCGATATACGCCCGCTTTACTTCTTGGTCAATCGGCATCGTGATAAGAGTGCCGCCCTCGGGTGTTTTTATTTCATTTTCCATTACTTCCAAGCTCCCATTTTATACATCAAGATTTGCGTACACGGCATTTTCTTCGATGAATTTGCGGCGCGGTTCAACTTCTTCTCCCATACAAGTGCTGAAAATGCGGTCGGCAGCGATTGCATCAGGAATTGTCACGCGCATCATTTTTCGGCGAGCAGGGTCCATCGTGGTTTCCCAAAGCTGCGTTCCGTCCATTTCACCCAAACCTTTGTAACGCTGCACAGACAATTTTTCCGTCGGCACACCGATAGATTTTATCACTTCGTCTTTTTCAGCATCATCGTACACATACCAATCTTTTTTGTTGTACGAAATCTTAAAGAGCGGCGGCATCGCAAGATACACATATCCGTCCTCAATGACCTTCGGCATATAGCGAAAGAAAAAGGTCAAAAGCAGCGTGCGGATATGTGAACCGTCAACATCGGCATCTGCCATAATGATGATTTTGTGATAGCGCAATTTGTTGATGTCAAAATCTGCTCCGATGCCCGTTCCCAGCGACGCAATGACAGGCTGTAATTTTTCGTTGGTGATAACTTTGTCGATGCGGCTTTTTTCCACGTTGAGCATTTTTCCCCACAGCGGCAAAATCGCTTGCGTTCGGCTATCGCGTCCTTTTTTTGCAGAACCGCCCGCAGAATCTCCCTCAACAATATACACTTCGCATTCAGCGGGGTCTTTGCTCGAACAGTCACTGAGTTTTCCCGGAAGCCCAAAGCTATCAAGACCGCTCTTTCGGCGCGTCGCTTCTTTGGCTTTTCGGGCTGCAATACGGGCAGACGCCTCGCCCACCGCTTTATCCAAAATCTGCTCGATAATCTGCGGATTCTGCTCAAAAAACACCGTGAGTTTTTCTTTTACCAACGCATCGACGATTCCCTTTACTTCGTAGTTGCCGAGCTTGGTTTTCGTTTGCCCTTCAAACTGCGGCTCAGGTACCTTTATTGAAAGCACCGCCGTAAGCCCCGCACGCACGTCGTCGCCGAGCAAATGCTCATCTTTTGGCAATCGGCGCTGAACTTTCGGGAATTGCTCCAAAAACTTATTCAAAACATAGCTCAGCGCGCTCTTGAAGCCCTCAAGGTGCATACCGCCTTCGTGCGTATTGATGTCGTTGACATACGAGGAAATATTTTCGTTGTAGCCGTCGTTGTACTGCAAGGAAAGCTCGGTAATGACATCGCTGTTTTCGCCGGAAATATACAGAGGCTCAGCAGGAATCACGGATTTCCCCTCGTTCAGATACGACACAAAATGACGGATTCCGCCCTCGAACTTAAACACATTTTCTTTTGGTACATCACCGCGCTCATCGCGGAAAATGATAGAAATCCCCGAATTCAAAAACGCGAGTTCGCGGAATCTGATAGAAAGCACATCGTAATCATACACCACCGTTTCGGTAAAAATCTCGGGGTCGGCTTTCCAGCGGATTGTTGTTCCGTGCCGATTTGAATCGCCCACCGTTTCTACCGGCGTTATCGGCTGCCCGACTTCGTATTTCTGCCAATATTTTTTGCCGTCGCGCTCAACAGTTGCTTCCATCCACGTGGAAAGCGCATTCACGCACGAAACACCAACGCCGTGAAGACCGCCGGACACTTTGTAGCTACCTTTATCGAACTTTCCGCCCGCGTGAAGCCGCGTCAAAACCAGCTCCAATGCGCTCACATGCTCAGTCGGATGCATATCAACAGGAATTCCGCGCCCATCATCTTCAACGCGACAAATATCACCCTTTTCCAGAACAATCGTAATTGTGGTACAAAAACCCGCCATTGCTTCGTCAATGCTGTTGTCCACAACCTCATAAACAAGATGATGCAGACCCATAGGTCCCGTTGACCCAATGTACATTCCAGGGCGCTTTCTTACGGCTTCCAAACCCTTTAGCACCTGAATATTTCCAGCGGAATACGTTGCTGCCATGTAAAGAAAATCCTTATATTTTAATTCGTGATACGATTTCTAAAAATTTGCCATATATAGAAAGAACACGTAAAATAAATTATACTTGTATTGATAAAAAAAGTAAAGGCGGGATATAATAGCATTCTATGAGCGAACACAATTACAGAGATTTTTGGCTGGAAGCCATGCGGCAAATCCGAGAGGAATACAAAGCGCAAGGAAAAGAAATGGAGTTCCAGCTTTGGTTCAATATGGAATACGTGGAAGATTCTTTCACGACAATTACAGTTTCTGTTCCATCAACATTTTTGTGGGACCAAATGCTAAAAAAAGGGCACGTCAGAATCGTTGAAAACCGAATTTGCGCCCTCACCGGCAGAAAAGATATAAAAATCACCAGCGTGGTAAAATTGCAAAACTCAAGTGTTGCCGTTCCTGTAGAAGAAGCCACGGAAATGCAGCAAAGCACCGCCCCTGCCCCGTCTGTTCCTTTGCAGCGCGCAGAACCTATGCAATCAGAGCCAAAACCGATAACGCCGCCTAAGGATTATCCGGAAGAAATCCCGATTTTTACGGCGCTAAAAGAAGGCTTTATTGAAGAAGAGGCAAAGCCTGTACAAAACGCACAGCCGCTTCCGTCTTATTCTGCGCCCGTACAGTCTCGGCCAGCCCCGCAGCCCAATTCGCCGCGACAAGCCGAAGCGTTAAAACACCCGCAGCTCAGAGAAGATTATACGTTTGAAAATTTTATTCCGGGCGACAACAGCAATCTTGCATACAACGTGTGCTTAGACGCGGCAAAAAATCCCGGCAGAAAATGGAACCCGATTTTGATTTACGGCGGTGTCGGTTTGGGAAAAACGCACCTTATGCAGTCAATCGGCAATTACATTTACAAACAGCGCGGAGCCGCAACAAAAATCTGTTGTGTGTCGGCAGAGTCTTTCACAAATGAATTTATCGCCTCTCTTCGAGACCAAACGGTTTCAAAATTCAAGAACAAATACAGAAAACTTGATGTTCTTTTGATAGACGATATTCACTTTTTGCAAGACAAAGACGGAACGCAGGAAGAGCTGTTTCACACGTTCAACGCGCTTTTTGACAATCATTCGCAGCTTGTTTTTACCTGCGACCGCCCGATTACAGAACTGAAAAACATCACAGAACGCCTCAAATCACGCTTTTCGCTCGGAATGAACGTGGATATACAGATGCCGAATTACGAAACACGCCGCGCTATTTTAACGCAAAAACTGCACAATATGGGCAAAAAAATCCCGGACGACGTTATTGACTACATCGCCAAAAACGTGCAGACAAACGTGCGCGACCTTGAGGCATCGCTTCAAAAAATGGTTGCTTACGCGGATTTGCTCGGCAAAAATCTGACCGTCGAAATTGCACAGCAGCAACTTCGCGATACTTTTTCGTCTCCGCTTTCAGGCGCAATCTCTGTGGACACAATTCAGCGCGTTGTGGCTGAGCATTACAACATTTCGCTTTCAGACATCAAAGGCAAAAAGCGCGACCGAAAATATGTCATTCCGCGCCAAATCGCATTGTACATCGCCAGACAGCTCACGGAATATTCGCTCAAAGAGCTTGGCAACGAATTTGGCGGACGCGACCATTCCACCGCAATGCATTCGCTCGAAAAAGTGGAAGACGCGCTCAAAACCGACAGCCAATTAAATTCTCTGATTCAGCTTTTAATCCGAAATATCAAGGATTACAAGAAGTAAAAAAGGCGGAAAAATGCACGGTATAAGATGTGGAAAAGATGACAAAAACGTTTTTATAAACGTGAACATTTTGGGGATAAAAAAACAAGATGTGGAAAAGTGGATAATCGGTGAATTCATTCACCTGTTTTTTCCACTCTGTATTTTGTTTTTATACAAGAAATAAAAAGGGTTTTCCAAAAATCCACAGCCCTTATTATTACTATTATTAAAATTTAAATTCTAATAAATATAAGTCATTTACTAGAATTGTTATTCACCTATCAGTATAACTGAGTGAAAAGGAGTTTTTTATGAAATTTACATTTGACCGAGATGCAGTTGCAAAAGAACTTTCTATTGCACAAGAAATCATCTCCTCAAAAAATCAGGCTTCTATTATGTCAAACATTATGTTGACAGCCGAAAACAACACATTGACCATCACTGCGACTGATTCTCTCATCAGTTTTCAGACAAGCGTTCCGGTAGAAATCATCGAAGAAGGAACAACCGTTGTTTTTTGTTCAAAATTTTTGGAAATCCTTTCTTCATTGCCAATCGGTTGCGGTGAAATCGAATTCATCGAGCAACGTGACGAAATTGACGGAACTCCTGTTTCAATCTTGATAAAACCGATTTCAAAGCGCGTGAAATTTGAATTGTCTTCATTGACTTCTGAAAAATTCCCAGAAACAAAAATTGAAGCGGAAACGCCGTATTTTGATATTCCAGCAAAAGAACTCAAAGCGATGATTCAGCAAACGATTTTTGCAGTCAGCACCGACGAAATGCGCAGATTTTTGAACGGCGTTTATTTCGTAAAAGAAGAAAATAAATTCCGCCTCGTCGCCACAGACGCAAAAAGAATGTCGCTTGCAGAACGCGAAATCACTACGGATATTCCTGATTTTCCGTCAGCTATCGTGCCGACCAAAATTTTGAGCATTTTCCAAAAACACGCGCCCGACGAAGGTATGATTTCAGTGGCAATCACCGATGAATCGATTTTCTTAAAATTCGGCGGATACAAATTTGCCTCGCTTTTGATAAACGGCAGTTTCCCGGCATATCAGCGCGTTATTCCGACCGAGCAGAAATACACGCTCAAACTTCAAAAATCCGACTTGGTGGACGCAATTCGCCGTATGACAATTATGACCGACAAAAAAACTGAGCGCATTTTCTTGGATATCAATCCCGGCGTTTTGCGCGTGATGTCTTCTCAGAGCGAACAGGGGCACGCCGAAGAGGAAATCCCGTGCGAATACGCTTCTGATTCGATGACCATCGCGCTTAACTACAAATATCTTGACCAGCCGCTTCGTGTAATGAGCAGCGAAAATGCGGCGATTGAGTTCACGCAGGAAATGAGAGCGATAACGCTTCGCCCCGAACCTGCTGAGGATTATTTTCACATTATTATGCCAATGCAGAAGGAATAGCCTCAGATAATGCCGTTTTTATCGCTCACGCTCTACAATTTCCGCAATCTCGCCAACGAAACCATCGATTTGTTTGCAAAAGAGGTGTTTTTTGTCGGCGAAAACGGGCAGGGAAAAAGCAATCTCTTGGAATCGCTGTATTACGCTTCCTACGCGTCTTCGTTTAGAACGCGCATTGAGGGGGAAGTTATAAAAAACGGCGAAAAAGAAATGGGGTTGAATGCGCTTTTCAAAAGCGAGAGCACAACCGACAGCGTGAGCGTGCAAATTGTGGGAAACGGACGAAAAAAAATCTCGAAAAACCGAAAGCGCGTAACGGACCGAAAAGATTTGATAAACACGATTCCGTGCGTGCTTTTTAGCCACGGCGATATTGAATTTGCGTCGGGAGAACCAGAGCGTCGGCGTTTTTTTGTGGACCAAAGCCTCAGTATGTACGACACGCTGTATCTTGAAGCGCTTCGCCGTTACAGGCACGTTCTCAAGAATCGCAATGCCTGCCTCCGCGAGCAAAAATTTGATATGCTTGAAAGCTATGATATTCAGCTTGCAAAATACGGGCTGGAAATTGAGCAAAAACGGCGCGATGCCATTTTTAGATTCAATCAGATTTTTGGAAGCCTGTTTGAAAAAATTTCGGGGATTCCTGATGTTATGATAAGTTATGAGCCTGCGTGGAAAAAAAAGAACGAAATCGGCTTTGATTTTCCGAGCGAATCTGAAATTATTTCTCATTTGCAGTCTCGGCGCGAAGTTGATATAAAGATGGGAACGTCGATGAGCGGACCGCACCGCGACCGAATCCGATTTTTGCGAAAAGGCGCGGCGTTTATTCCGCAAGCGTCAACGGGGCAGCGGCGGCTGGTGAGTTTGATTTTGCGGATTGCGCAGGGCGTTTTTTACACGCAGATTACCGGAAAAAAACCCGTTTTTTTGATGGACGACGTTATGCTTGAACTTGACCCGGCAAAGCGCGAAAAATTGACGGCGATGCTTCCTGAGTACGACCAACTTTTCTGCACGTTTTTGCCCGGAGAGCCTTACGAAAAATATATTCGCAATTCCACGAAAGTATATTTTGTAGAAAACGGCTCTTGGACTGAAAAGGAGCAATTATGAAAAAAAACACGCTTGAGCCAGAAAATTTTTCACGACTTGTGAGCAACGTTTTTGACGGCATAAAAATGGTTGACGCCGAACACAGTATGCGGGTTGTTTCTCTTTGGCAAGACATCATTGAATCGCTCACCGGTCAAGGAAGTGATTTGAGCGTTCACTCTCGAACGATTGAGCTGAAAAACGGCGTTTTGCTCGTGGAAGCCGACCATTCGGGCTGTTTGACGCTGTTGCAAATGTACAAACGCTCTATTATCAATGCGCTGAAAAGACGCGCCCCGGAACTCGGCGTGCGAAATCTGGTGTATCGCTTAAAAGGCACGGATGCGACGCTTTACAAAGTGCAGACGGTGCCGCCGCCTGTCGAAGCCATTTTGGAAGAATTGCGTCGGCGGCAGGAAAAAGAAGATGCGCTGCTTGCTGAATGGGAAAATCGCCCGAAGCAGAATCCGATTGACTACGAAACAATGATTGCGCTTCCTGAATTTCAGAAAAAAATTGCGGAAACAGAAGCTGAACTTGAGGTTTTTAGAGCGCGAGAAAATGAAAGCAAAAAGCGAAAAGGGTATTTGCCGCCAGATTTAAGAGCAAAATTTGAAGAATTAGAAAAAATTTGTGTTGACCAACTCAAAAAATAAATGATATAGTAAGAAACTTATTACTTGAGATACTTGAGAATGAAATTTTTTTATTAAGGAGACGTGTTCTTATGTTACGGACATATCAGCCAAGCAAAGTAAAGCGCAATAGAAAATTCGGATTCCGTGCTCGCATGGCAACTCGTGGCGGTCGTGCTGTTCTCGCTCGACGTCGTGCAAAGGGCAGAGCGAAGCTTTCTATTTCTGATGAAAAGAAACCTTACTAAGTTTTATAGGCGAGCATGAAAACAGGCTTGTCAGTTTCGGGACGTTTTAGACGTGAAGAGCGGATAAAACGTCCTATCGAAATACATAATCTGTTTAAATGCGGAAAACGGGCAAGCGTACAGGGTGCAAAGCTCTTTTACGCACAAAATCATCTTGGGTTTAACAGGATTGGATTTCCTCTTCCGCGAAAATACGGTACAGCTGTAGAACGAAACCTCTCAAAACGTCTTAGCCGAGAAATCTATCGTAGTTTCAAAACACACCTGAACACGGGATACGATATGCTTTTGCTTATTTATCCTGGTAATGATACGTTCCATTCGCGGTGTGACCAATTTCGTGCCTTGTGTGAAAAAGCAGGATTGCTCAAAGAATGAAGCGAATTGGAAAATTCTTCTATTTCTCATTTCAAAAAATATTCTGTCTGCTTATCCGTTTTTATCAAACCTTTTTGTCACCAATGAAGCCTCCGGTATGCCGATTTACGCCTAGCTGTTCACGGTATGCGTACGAGGCAATAATGAAATATGGACCTGTAAAAGGGCTCTTTATGGCTATCTGGCGGGTGTTAAGATGCAATCCTTTTTGCAAGGGCGGCTATGATCCAGTGCCGTGATATGCTGTAAGAAAAAATGACCGAGGCATAACTTTATGGATAAAAACACTGCATGGGCTATTGGGCTGTCTACAGTTGTGATAGTCGGCTCTCTGTTTGTTCAAACAAAATTCTTTCCTCTCGCTCCGCAAGGTTCTTCAGCGGAAAACTCTGATTCATCTCCGGCTTCGTCGGAACAAAGCGAAAATGATGCAAATTCGACAGCTTCTGCACTTTTGCAGGCGGTAAAGGCTGAAGAAAATGCGGTAGAAAAAGCCGAAGAGTATACGATTACAACAAATAAGGCACGCATTACGTTTACCAACGTGGGCGGCGATATTATCGGATATGAGCTTTTGGGCGAAAAAGAAAAAGACATCGACCGCCCGTTTGACAATAACGGCAAAACGGATTATCACGGCGTTGAAATGGCGGACGGCATTTCTGAGAAAAACCGAGCGTTTGCGCTTTCCTTTGGCGATAATAAAGCGCCTATTATTAGCGATTTGTTTGCAGCAAAACGAATTGATGATTACACAATCGGTTTTTATCGCACATTCAACACAACTGATGATTCAGGCATCGAACGCGAATTTACATTGGCGAAAACATATTCGTTTTTGCCAGATGAATATATGTTCAAACTTGAGGTGAATATTTACGGAGCGGACGGAAAACCTGCGGTTCTGAACGTGGACGGCTTGAGTTATTCGCTTCGCACATCGCCGCAGATTGGTCCGCACTTTGACCCGAAACAGAACCGTTATGAGTACCGTAGATTTATGGCATACACAAAAAACGGCAAGGTCAAAAATACGAGCCTTGGCAACAATCAGTTCAAAGAATTCGACAAGGATTTTTCTTGGGCTGGCGCGGCAGGAAAATATTTTGAGATTTTGGCAATTCCGTCAAGCATTGACACTGTGGAGAGCCTGCACTACTCGACTGCCGTGGATTCTGGCTATGCAAATGCGCAGATAATTCTTTCTCGAAAGCCTGTTTCTACCGATACAACGGACACCTATTATATTTATGCAGGTCCGAGAGATGAAAAGAACCTCGTGAAATATAATGCTGCGGAAAATAACGGCTGGAAACTTTCGGGCTTGAAACTCAACGAAAGCTCTGCTTCGAGCTGGCTTGCGTGGATTGAAGTCGTGTTGAAAAAGGTGCTTGAGTTAATCAATATGCTGGTGAATAACTGGGGCGTATCAATCATCATAATGACGATTATCATCAAAGCCGCGATGTTCCCGCTCACGAGCAAAAGCTCTCTTTCAACGCTCAAAATGCAAGAACTTCAGCCGAAAATGCAGGCGTTGCAGAAAAAATACGAAGGCAATCAGCAGAAATTGCAAGAAGAGATGGCAAAGCTCTATAAAGAATCGGGCTATAACCCAATGAGCGGCTGTGCTCCGATGATTTTGCAGATGATTATCATCTTGGCGTTGTATCAGCTGTTTAACAACTACTTTGAATTCCGCGGTGCAGTGTTTATTCCGGGCTGGATTTCGGATTTGTCGCTTGGCGATAGCGTTTTGCAGTTTAAAAACACCGTGCCGATTTTGAATTGGAATCATTTGCGCATTTTGCCGTTTGTGTATGTTATCACGCAGCTCATTTACGGCTACATTTCGCAAAGCACCAATCCGCAGGCTCAAAGCGGCAACGCACAGCAACAGCAGCAGATGAAAATGATGATGTACGGAATGCCGGTGCTATTCTTCTTTATGTTCTACAATGCGCCTTCTGGACTTCTCATTTATTGGACGGTAAGCAACGTCATTCAGATGATTCAGCAGGTCATTATCAATCGAATGATTGCGCAGAAGAAAGCGGAAATGCTGAATAAGCCATCGAATTCGCAAATTCGAGGCGGAAAGAAAAATCGCTAACTCAACTTTAGGAGACATACATGGTCAAAGATTACGAAGCAAAGACCGAAAAAGAAGCCATCGAAATGGCTGCGAATGATTTGGGACTGGAAAGAGACCAGTTCGATGTGGAAATTCTTGAAACACAGAAAAGCTCTTTATTCAAAAAAGGGTTTGTGAAAATTCGAGTCCATACGCTTGAAAATAATGCTGTGAAAGAGGACGATGCGGATTACAGCGAAAAAAGCACACATTCCGTGGTTGCAAATCCGCTCCCCGAAGACGAATTCGAGAAAAAGCTCCTCGAATTTGTGAGTGCCGTTATCGAAAAGATGGGCTACGACATAAAATGCGAAATCGTTTTCCGCGAGGAACACAAAATCGGTATCAAACTCAACTCCGAAAGCTCTTCTATCCTTATCGGGCGCAAGGGCAAGAACCTCGACGCATTGCAGCTTTTGGCGAATGTGTACGCGGGCAGACTCGGCAGAGAGGATATCCGTATTATTCTCGATACCGAAAACTATCGAATTCGACGCGAAGAAACGCTCGTTCGCCTCGCCTACACTACGGCAGACAAAGTGCGCTCATCTAAAAATTCGATACTCCTTGAGCCGATGAACCCGTTTGAACGCCGCTTGATTCACACGACGCTCAACGATGTGGCAGACGTGGAAACAAAGAGCGAAGGCGACGGACTGTATAAGCAGGTTCGCGTTCTGTATAAGGGTGCTAGATAGCAAATTCGAGGGTTAGCAGGTATGGCTAAAAAATTGTTCGTAATGCTTTTTGCGCTTTTGGCGGCAATAAGCAGTTTTTCCCAATCGTACAAGAAAGAAGACATAGTTCCTGCTTCCCTGTTGAAAGAGCTAGAGGGCAAGGAATTTATAAGGCGAAGCCATTACAAAGAACGCAATGTCAAATTCGAGCTTGCACCTAAAACGCCGCTTGCCGAATTTGCTACAAAGCAATGGACGCTGAGCGAAGAGCCTGCGTTCGTGGTGGAAAGCCTGTATGTGATTAAAAAAGAGCGGCTTGCGGCGAACAGCAGACTCAAAGGCAGAGCGGGCGACGATATTTCGATAAATGCGGCTTCTCGAATTTGCCGTAGCGTGTCCAAAATGGCGGGAATGAAATACTATTCGTACACCAGCAAGAAGCAAAAGACGCTGTATGAAGAAATGTATATGATAAAATCCCCTACCGACACAACGCGCGTTCCAGACCCTGTGGGCTTTAACAATGCGGACGGACTGACGGCGTATTGCCTTATGAACGATAGCGGTTTTGGCAAGTGCAATTATCGGCTTGAATATAAGCAAAATTCGAGAGAGGTATTCACGAGTTTTACGAATGTTCAATGGATTAGCTATGCGTTTTTGAAGGCTGTTGCGCCAGAAAATTTGAAAATCTCGCTCGTAATTATCGATTGCGGCGATGAGTTTTTGATTTATATGCCGCTACAGGCGAAATTCCCTGCCTTGAGCATTTTTGAAAAGCACATGAATCAATCGTTTACGTCGCGCGTGGAAGCGATTTGCGGTTGGTTTATTATGCAGTTCTGACGGTAAACTGTTTTTCAACGGAGGTACGATATGGTTTCTTCTATGACTATCAGCGAAACAAGAAATCGGATAGCCACTCTCGAAAAAACGATGAATTACGACGAAACTATCTCTATTACAAATCAAGGAAAAGAAGTTTTTGCGTTGCTTCGTTGGGATACTTACGAATGTCTTTTGGAAACGCTGGAAATCCTTGCGGACGAGGAATTGTCTAATGACCTTTCTATCGGAATTCAGCAGATGAAAGACAAAAAACTGATTGATTTTGATGCTTTCAAGTCGGGGCTTTCATGTACTCAATAAAGTTGACTCTGATTGCTTCTGAGTTTATTGCAAAACTCGATAGCACATCGCAAAGGCAGATTATTGAAAAAATTGAGGTCTTGAAAACTGAACCGTTGAAAGTTGGAAAGCAGTTGAAAGGAAATTTGCAGAATTATCGCTCGGTTCGGTCGGTCGGACAGCGTTTTAGAATTATTTACCAAGTGCACGAAACAGAGGTTGAAGTTGTTGTGGTTGCAGTTGGAATAAGGCGGGACGGCGACAAAAAGAACGATATTTACGAGTTGATGAAAAAATATGTGAAAATCGGTTTGCTGAATTGACTAAAGCAAAATTCGAGGTAAGGTTGGAGCAAAAAATGAAAAAAATTATGATTGCGCTTCTGGCAAGCGTATTATGTCTTTCTAGTGGAGTGTGTAAACCTATGAGCAAGAGTATTGAGGGCAAAGACGGGCTTTTTGCGGTTCTTGAAACAGAAAAAGGCACGATAACGATGGAGCTTTTCTACAAGGAAACGCCGCTCACCTGCGTGAATTTCGTCGGTTTGGCGGAAGGAACGCTCGACGCGGCAAAGGGCAAGAAGTTTTATGACGGCTTGACGTTTCACCGCGTAATCTCTAAGGCGAACGGCGACGGTCAGGACTTTATGATTCAGGGCGGCGACCCGCAGGGAACAGGCGCAGGCGGTCCGGGCTATCGCTTTGCAGATGAAATCGTGGACAGCCTCAAATTCGACAAGGGCGGTTATCTTGCGATGGCGAACGCGGGCGCAGGCACAAACGGCAGCCAGTTCTTCATCACTATCGTCCCGACGACGTGGCTCAACGGCAAGCATACGATTTTCGGCAAGGTTGTTGACGAGGAAAGCCAGAAAGTCGTGAACAGCGTAACGCAGGGCGACCACATCAAGAGCTTGTCAATCGTGCGAAATGGTGCGGACGCGGCGAAATTCAGCGCAACACAGGCGGATTTTGACCGAGAAGCGAAAGTCGCGAATGCAAAGGTTGAAGAGCGCAAAAAGGCGGAGCGCGAGGCGGCTGAAAAAGCAATGCAGAGCGTTATTGCGGATTGCACGAAGAGCAAAGAGGGCATTTATTTCAAGACGCTCAAAGAAGGCAAAGGAAACAAAATCGGCAAGGGAAAGAATGCGTTTGTGGAATACAAGGGCTATCTTGTTGACGGCACAGTGTTCGACGGCTCGGCAAAAATGGTTTCAGGCGGACACGAGGGCTTGAGTTTCCGCGTGGGCGCAGGTCAGATGATTCCGGGCTTTGACATTATGGTGCAGGATATGAAGGTCGGCGAAACGCGCAAAATGGTTATTCCGCCAGATTTTGCGTACGGCGCGCGCGGAATCCCGGGCGTTATTCCCGGCGGCGCATATATCTGCTTTGATGTAATGCTCGTGAGCGCGAAATAAACCTCTCCCCAAACCCCTCTCCTAGAAAGAGAGGGGCTGTTTTTTTTGTGCGTGGGCAAAAAATCGTGCGTCACGCGGTCAATTCCGTGTTGGGAATGGAAAAATCGTGCGTCGTGCGGTCAACTCCGTGTTGGGAATGGAAAATTTTTGCGTCACGCGGTCAATTCTTAATTGGGAATTGAAAATTTTTGCGTCATGGGGTCAACTCCGTGTTGGGAATGGAAAAAATTTTCTCTGTGTTATATAAATACCAAATTTAGTTCGAAAAATTGCGGTTGTCGTGCTATAATCTAAAATATGAATATGATTTTGTACATCGTTCTTGCCGTTTTTGTTGCGATTGTCATCGGCGTGAACGTAAAAATATATATGTTCCTCAAGAAAAAATTTTCTGAGAATGAGGCTTTGCTCAAAAAAACGTCTGACGATTTGGATTTTGCGAATGAGTCGATTTCCTTTTTGTGCGATACCAACGATATTTATTTTTGGGTTGTCGATTTTGCTTCCAATACGGTGCATGCGTGTCCGCGAATGATGAAAGATTTTAATCTGCCTGAGTTTTTTGCGGTTGATTCTGATTTTATCATCAATGCGGGGCATATCCATTACGCGAGCGTGGACGATTATCGGAAGCTCGAAAAGCGGATTCGGGACGGCGAAACGATTGCTACGTCTAATATCCGCATTATGTTGCCCAAAAACGAGGCGGTGTGGCGTAGAGTCGGCTATGTGAAGATGGGGAACGAGAACAAGTATTTCGGGTTCAGCGTTGCTATTGAGTCGTTCGAGGATTTTGAGCAGTATTTTATTACGGCGGCGGAACAGGCGGGCTTGAATGCGTGGATTTACGATGTGAAATCGCGCAGAAACGTGGTGAATGTCAATCCGATTTTTACGGGGAGCCAGATTGCGTTTTTGCCCGAGGATTTTCGGCGCGGTACGCTCGTGCATCACGACGATATTGAAAAACTGGATTCGATGTTCAAGCGGCTTGAGGACGGCGAAAAGAAAATCAGCGAGGAAATCCGTCTCAAGAAAAATCACATTGCGGAAGTCGGCTCGAATCTGGATTACGGCTGGGTGCGCGTGAATTTTACCACGATTTTCAACGACGAAGGTAAGGCAAAGCGCGCAATTTGTACCGCGGTGGATATTTCGCAGCAGAAGATTGACGAGCAGCGTTTTAAGGACCAGACCGCCTATCACGACATCGTGCTGAAAAATACGGTGATGTCGGTGTGGCTCAACATTACGCAAAACACGTTCAAAGATACGCGCGGTATTTACGCCTTTTTGGAAGACCAGCCGATTTCCGGCAACCTCGACGACCTGTTTGACCGCGTGTACAAGCGTATCCCCGAATCCGACCGCATTCACTGCGCCGCGTTTAACCGCGCTCTTTTGCAGGGATATTCGGAAAGCGGGCAGATGGACGTTGAGTTTGAACACCAATTTTGCATCGACAAGCACAGTTCATACAGCGAATGGATTCACACGTCGATTCATATGATGAAAAATCCAACGACGAATGACCTCGAAGCATTTATGTACGCGATTAACATCGACAAAGCCAAAATGCGCCAGAAAATGCTTGACGAGGTGCTGCTCAACGATTACGACATCATTTTCAGCCTTGATTTTTACACGGGATATTATAACGTGCTCGGAAGCCGTTCTATTGAGGAGTTTCGCGACATTGACTCGATGGGCAGTTTCGACGATATGCTTAGGGATTTGTGCGCAAAAGAGCCGGCGATTTTTGAGAATCCGCTCAAAATCATTTCTGCGGTGTCTCTTGACCGAATCCAAAAAAGTCTGGACGAAAGCAGCGTGTACACGGCGTATATGCGCGTTATGGAAGGCGGCGAATGGCGGCGCAAAAAATTGCAGGCGACGTATGTGGACAAGGTGAAAAAGCTGGCGTATCTGATTCAGAGCGACATCACCGAAACGTTCGAGGAAGAACAGCGGCGCAATGACGAGCTTTCGGCGGCGTTGCGCGAGGCGAAAAAGGCAAATCAGGCAAAATCGGAGTTCTTGAGTAATATGAGCCACGAAATCCGCACACCGCTCAACGGCGTAAAGGGAATGCTCGATTTGATTCAGCTCAATCCTACGGGCGACGACGTGCCGATGTATCTTGAAAAAGCGGTCATCAGTGCGAAATATCTTGCGGGGCTTATCAACGACATTCTCGATATGAGCAAAATCGAAAGCGGGAAGTTGGTACTCCACGACGAATGGATGCGATTCGATGAGCTTGAAAAATACATCGATGCGATTATTTCGCCGCAAGCCGCCGAGCGCAATCACACGTTCTCGATTCGGTTTGTGGATTTTTCAACGGCGTGGTCGATTTATGGCGATTCAAACCGCTTAAAGCAAATCTGCATAAATATCCTGTCGAATTCCGTGAAATACACACCAGACGGCGGCAAAATCAGCGTGTGCATTTCGCTAAGGCAAATGCGCGAGCGCGACGCGGATTTCTATTTTGAGTTCAAAGACAACGGAATGGGAATGAGCAAAGAATTTTTGCAGCACGCATTCGAGCCGTTCGTTCAAGAAAGCGCGAAACTTGCCAAAAAAGGTTCGGGATTGGGACTTTCTATCGTCAAGAGCTTGATTCAACTTATGGGAAGCAAAATTGAGGTGGAAAGCGAGGTAAATATTGGCACGACGATGGGTTTTTTACTCACAGCGCCCTACCGAATGGACAGCGCGGCGAGTCCCGAAAAGGA
This sequence comes from uncultured Treponema sp., assembly GCA_937893155.1. GTDB lineage: Bacteria > Spirochaetota > Spirochaetia > Treponematales > Treponemataceae > Treponema_D. The sequence goes on from CALBGU010000074.1 coordinate 22,029, forward strand.
CGCTGGCGGTTCGGGCGACGCACTTTATACGGGTCGTCGCGTTTTGCTTGCCGAAGACAACGAAATCAATATGGTCATTGCGGTGGAGCAGCTCAAGACGTTCGGGCTTGAGGTGGAAACGGCAGAAAACGGCTCGATTGCGGCGGATATGTTTGCCAAGAGCACTATCGGTTATTACGATTGCATTTTTATGGATATTATGATGCCTGTGATGGACGGTTTTGAGGCGACCAAGACAATCCGCCGCTTTGACCGCGCAGACGCTTTGGCTGTGCCGATTATCGCGATGACGGCGAATGCGTTTGCCGAGGACGTGCAAAAATCGCTGGAAAACGGGCTGAATTATCATCTTTCAAAGCCGTTTGAGCGCGAACAGCTTGCCAAGGTGCTCGAAAAAGCGCTTTGCCCAGAAACGTGATTTTTTGGCAAAAGAGATGATGAAATCGGAATGATATAAGAGGTTTGTATGAGAAAAGTGCTGGTTGTTGTGGATATGCAGAATGATTTTATTGACGGTGCGCTGGGGACGGCGGAGGCGCAGAACATCGTGGAGAACGTGAAAGCGAAAATCCGCGCGTACCGCCCTGCCGATGTTTTTGCCACGCGCGACACGCACGGCGAAGATTACCTTGAAACGCAGGAGGGCAAAAATCTGGCGGTGAAGCACTGCATTCGCGGCACGCACGGCTGGCAGATTCGCTCCGACATCGCGGCATTGCTCGACGGCGCACACATTATCGACAAGCCAACATTTGGCTCAACCGAACTTGCGCAGAAAATCGCGGAGATTGCCAAAACGGAAGAAATTGCGGTTGAACTGATTGGTCTTTGCACGGATATTTGCGTTGTGTCGAATGCGCTGTTGCTCAAGGCATTTTTGAGCGAGATTCCAATCAGCGTGGATTCCCGCTGTTGTGCAGGTGTTACGCCCGCCTCGCACGAAGCCGCGCTTTCCACGATGAAAAGCTGTCAGATTGCCGTGAATTAGTGTATTTTCGGGGCAAAAAATAAACCCTGCCGCAAAAACAGGCAGGGCTTTTTAACAACGCAGATTCTAGTAAATCGATTTTAGTAATCTTTGCGCTCGCTCTTTCTTCTCTTGTTCAGAAGTTTGCGCTCAAGCGTCGTCTTCTTCTGATGGAGCGTGGCAGAAGGCTTTACGAAATACTCGCGCTTTTTGAACTCGCGGATAATGCCTTCTTTTTCAACCATTCTCTTAAAGCGTTTGATTGCTTTTTCAAGGTTCTCTGTATCTTCAACTACGATTGTTGCCATGTGATTCACCTCCTTTGTTCTCGGAGTGCCGAAAAGTGCAGTCAGTATAGCAAATCGCCTTTTTTAAATCAAGCGTCTTTCCAAAACTTTCGGTCGCAAAAATCGAAAACGATGACAAGTTTTTGTTTGAAAATATTTTGGATTCAATTGGTTTGAATGTTTCTACCGCAATAACGGCTTTTGTAAAAGCGACGACTCGGGAAAACGGAATCCCTTTTTCTCTGAAATCCTCGGACGACCCTGCTATTTATTCAGCTGAAACAGGGATTTAAGGGCTGTTGAAATATCTACGACACCTCGCAGCATTTTTCTAGGCAATATTTTTCATTGAGCGCATTGACGACGGAAAGAATTGCGTCTAAGTCGCTTTGAGAAAATCGGCGCAGTTTATTTTCTATCTCTAAAATCTTTGAATTTTCTGAATCTAAAATCGGCGATTCATTCATCTCTAAAAGATACTCTAAAGAAACTCCCAAAAAGCGCGCTACTTTCAAAGCCGTATCTGCATAAGGAATGCTGTTTCTTTTTATTCCAAAACTAATATTTGCGGGTGCGAAACCAACGGCAGCCGCAAGCTCTTTTCTTGTCTTTCCAAGATACTCTAATTCAGAATCTACGTTTTGCCAAAAATTCATTCGTATATAAATAATAAGAAAAGATATTTTTTGCTTGAAAAATTTATCATTTGATATATAATGATAAAGTAAATTAAGTGTACTTACTTTTTTAGTAACAAAACTTAACGATTTGGGAGTTACAGCTATGTATTTTGACCGAATGCACAAAGATTGTAGGATTTGATTCTTGTCGCCTTTTTTATATGCCGTATTGAGAGAATATTTCTTGTATTTGAAAATTGATAGCCGATGTTAATTCTGATTTCATTTTCAATGCGCTAACACTAGAAATATTCGCTTTATTTGCTTCTGAGTTTTGTTTGGGCAAAAGCAACTCTGCAGGTGTCGTGTGCAATGCTTCTGCGATTTTTATCAGCGATTTGTCGCTGACCCACGTTCTGCAGCCTTCGATATCGTTTATTGTCTGCGCAGAAAGGCTTGCTTCTTCGGCAAGTTTTTCCTGTGTAAATGACAAGCGTTTTCTATATGTCTTTATATTTGCTGACAGGCTTTCTCTCAATTCATTTTGTGTCATATTTAAATGCTACGGTATGAGCAAGTATTTTCAACTTGACAATACCAATACTTAGGTATTATTATTAACAAGCGTGTATACTGGCAATAGCACAGTTTTTTAGTTCGTAAGGCGAAAATTGCTAGCAATGTTGCCGCTCGCTGGTGATTTTTTAAGATGTTCTTTTATCACAGGAGGGAATATACAATCTTTTTGGTCTGCTTGTCTGGGATTTAGTATGCGAAAGACAGCATTGCCGTTGGAATAACCTTATCGGTATAAAGTGATTACGCCGATGAGTTCGCCCATTTACACGAAAAATCTGACTATAAAGATTTTTCACCTCATAAGGAGGTACACAATGCAGGATTATCGGTATTCAAATGAAGCGGAGAAGCAAGATAAAAATCCAACAGAAAACAAATTTGCAGAGGCAGCAGACTATATTGCAGATGCAGTAGGCGATTTTGTTATTGGAGTCAGCAAATTTGCACTTACAATTGTTGGAATTGCAGCTTTTGCAGTTGGTGTTGAATCATTGGAAGATTGGCTTGAAATCTAGGAGCGATTTTCAAAGGCACTTCTAAGCAACAGACGTAATAGGGGCAAAGAGCTACTAGTTTCTGCTCTTTGCTCTTGAGGAGTATAAAATGAGCGATTACTATGATGAACCAGATGAAGAAAGGGAGTTCAGAGAGTTTCAAGAGACTATCGAAAACGATGGTGACGTTACAGACGGTAACGGTAATGTGTATAAGCACTATGAAACGGAAGATGAATATCAAAGCCGTAATGGACGCGATTGGTGCGACAGGAATATGACTGATGAAGAGTATTGGGAGGAGCAAAGACTGAATTCTGACTAAGTTAATTGCAACCTTGTGCATAAATAGTATTTTTATGCACAAGGCAAGGAATAAGATTGCTTTGAACATAGGGAGTAAAAAAAATGACTTCGCCTAAAGATTTTTTTTCGACGAGCAATACGAATGGAGAAATTGGAATTCAGAATACAGATGCTTTTATTGTGACAATTTGATTCAGAATAAAGATTTAGAAGAGACATCGCTGGTTGACGGTCGCTATATTCATTCAGACTGTCAATATGCTTTGGAAAAGCTGGATAGGGAGTAAATATGGGGTATTACGATTGTAAATGTGATTGGTGTGGAAAAACTCTTTCAACGGAGTTGATTGGTCCAAAAGGGAATCAGGTGTGGATGGTTAAAGGAGTTAGCTACAGAGGTAAAAAATGGTTTTGCAGTGAAAAATGCAAAACAGAATATAAAAATGAACACTGCTTTATTACGACAGCTGTGTGTAAGTCTCGGAATCTTCCAGATGATTGCCACGAGCTTACTGCCTTGCGTCATTTCCGCGATACTTATATGAGGAATAATGCAGAAATGGAGGCTGAGGTGAGGGAGTATTATGAAATTGCACCCAAAATCTGCGAGTCTATCGTGAGCCTCTCTAATTCCGGCGAAATATTTGATTCGATTTATCAGAAATGGCTGAAATCTGCGGTAAATGCGGTTGATAATGGCAACAGCGAGCAAGCCCATTCTATTTACAAGGATATGGTTCTTTCCTTAAAGAAAGAATATCTATAATGCAAAAAACACCCGCATTTTTCTTTGTGCGGGTGTTTTTTAGGGAGAAGACAAATGGAAAGCCTCTGCCGCCTAAGCGATGATGTTTCATAACCGATAGTATATAGCATTTTTTTACGCTCTCTACATAAGGATAGAATTAAACGCTTTTGATTTTTTTCTATTTTCAGAGAGCGTTCTTGTATAAGGAGTTTTGAGATGAAGAGATTAGTGGCGGCGGCTGTTTGTGCGGTTGCGTTGGTGGCTCTGTCGGGGTGTCAGACGGTGAATTACGAAACGGACGAGATTCAAGCGGAACGGGTCGTTTTGAACACATACCTCGACAAAGACGAATACACCGTTATCGGCACGGCAGAGGGCGAGTCGGATTTTGTGTATTGGAGCAGAATTGACCGCGCGTATTTGGGCGACAGCGAAAAATATGGCTACATTTCGGGGCGCGAAGATGCGTTTATCGGCGATAAAGTGTATGTCGGCACGGGCAAAAAGTTGCTCGGCAAAGCGGAAGCAGAAGCCCTCCGTCGCGCTCGGCTCAATGCGAACTATGCGCTGATTCAAAAAGCCTACGAAATGGGCGGCGACGAGATTCTTGAGCCGATTTACACGGTGGAAATGCACGCGGCGGACGGGCTTAACACCAAAAAGGGCTACAAATATGGCACGGTGAAATATAAAGTAACTGTGCGTGCCAAAGTTATTCAGCTCAAATTGCCGTGAGGATTGCGATGAAAAAAGCGTTTCTGGCGATGTTGCTTACATTCCTGCTTCTGCCCGCCTTTTCGCTCTCCGTTGAGGCGGCGTATTTGAACGCAGAAGCTCTTGCAGATGATGCTACTCTGACAGGATTTATGGCGGGAATAGGAACAAGCAACCCGATTTTCAATGTTTCGTGCGGTCTTTATTATGACAGTCAATTTTCTAGGAGAAGTTAGATGGCTAAAGATTCTATCAAGTACAGACTGGACAAA
>CALBGU010000075.1 GCA_937893155.1 uncultured Treponema sp.
GGGCTTGTATTCGGAAGTGTACCTGTCTATCGCTTCGAGCACGGCTTCCCTGTCGATGAAGCAGGTGTATTTCTGGTACGGCGGGGCTGAGGTTGTAACGCCTGGCATTGTGGGGACGATTGCCGAAACGCAGGTGTCGTCCCATCTGTCGCCCTTGTAGACCTCCGCGATTTTCAGCTCGATGTTCTTGGTCTCGCCGCTCAGGTTGAAGAACTGGAAGCACACGCAGTCCTCAAGCTCAAAAGTGTACTCGCCGCCGTTGTCAAGGTCGCGGACGGAGAATGCTTTTACGCGGGAATTCTTGCGGTACAGGTCGGGCTTTTTGGCATCGACATAGCCGTTCAGAATCATGATTCTCTGGAACGGCTTTTCCGTCGTCATCTTTATGACCGTGCCGATTCCGTAGCCCTTTTCGCCCTCGGCATACGGGATATGTTCGTAGTTCCACGAAAGGCTCTCGTAGTGGTCTGTTGGCGCGAAGGCGAATGTGCCGAGGTTTTCGCTCGCGTAGGTGACGAAGCCGCCCCTCGTGTTCTCGGAGAGCGCGGAAGTTGCGGAGTATTTCGCGCCGAACCACGAATTGTAAAAATAGCCCCGCTTCTGCGCGTATTCGTTGGTCTTGCAGTTTCCGCCCAATCTGACCGCCGTGAGACCGGGAATGCACATGGTTTCGTCATAATAAAACCAGCCGTTCTCGTCAAGCCTGAAACTGCCGCGGTCATGCTCCGTGTAAGTCTCATCTTCCCAGCATATTGTGAATATTTTTTCGGGAGTGATATAAGCAGCCCCTGCCCAAGAAAGCTCAACGCGCATATATTTGTCTTTGGCGAGGTCTTTCGCCCACGCGCACGACGACAGCACGAGCGCCGCCAGAATCAGAAATATCTTTTTCATATTCATTTTCTCCTTCATTCACCGCTGAACATGATATAATATTTTCCGTCAGGCACATTCTGTATATAAACCCAGCCGTGCTTGTCGGTCTTTGAGACGATTCTGCCGATGCCGTCCTGATGTTCTGAACTTTTATCCATTGTTCGCCGTCAAGCGCGATGTTGTCTAGTTCCAAAATCACCGATTCTTTTGGCGTACTCACGCACGACACGCACAGCGTGATTTGCAAAAAAACAGCAAGCGCAATAAAAATAGTCTTCTTTGCTTTCATCATTTTCAATCCTACATCGGCAGTTCCACGACAAACCAGTTGCCGCCGTCGTCTTGCATCATCGCGACCTCGGCGATTTTCACGTCCGCGTCGCCATTGAGAGAGTACGCGATGCTCACCGTGTGGAACGCCCTTCCGCCGCCGCTGTCCTTAAACTTTGCGGGATTGATTATGATGCGGATTTTATCGACCTTGCCGTAAAACTCCCCGTGCGCCTTTTGCATTTGCGCAATCAGCTCTTCCCTGTCATCGCCTGCAGCGACAAGGCTTTTCCATTCGTCGTTTTGAGAAAAATAACTGATGAAAAATTCTTCGAGAACAGCCGACGGGTCTTTTCGGTCTTTCCATTCGTCGCCTGTCAGCGCATGTATGAAGTCGAGCGCCGCAACCTCCGAGCCGTTCCGAGAGACCGTGAAGTTATGTTCAAATCCAATATGATTCGCCCACCATTCCTTTTTTATTTGCCTTGCCGTTTTCCCGATGTCCTCTTTTTTCTTCATCGTGATTTTGATTTGCCTTACGGTCATAAACTCAAGATACACTTCAATCGTCATGTCCGCCCAGTCGTATTGGAGCTTGTCCACATCATCACGGTCGTCTATTCCCTTGCCCAGCGGAAAATCCTTCAGAATATCCTTTTTCCTTTTCCCGATGTATTTCGACAGCGGCAAATCGTCCGACTGCGCCATGATGAAGATGTCTTCAATCGCGCACTCCTTTTTGTTCTCAAGATATTCGATGAAATACACCTCGTCATCGCCGTTTTTCAGCCCCACAAGGCATTTCGTAACCCAGCCGTTCTCCTGATGAGTTCCCACCGCTTCTTCCGGTCCACGAACAAAATAACCGCCGCCCCTGCCGATAAAATCCTTGTAGGAAGACGGAACGCCCTCAAGAGCCAGCGCAAAAATCGTCCCCTTTTTCGCCTTCGCCCTCTTTTTCTCCGCCTCCGCCCGTGAATCGCTCGCTTTCTCCGCCGTTTTCTCCGCTTTCGCCTCTGCATTTTCCGCAGTCTTTTCCGCTTTCGGCTCTGCCTTGTGCCGCTTCCGCAAATCCTCCGCGCTGTCGGCAAAGTTCACGGCAATATCGCCGTAAAACCTCACGTCGTAATGCACCATCCAGCCCAATTCCTCGCCCTTGTGCGGATAGCCCTCCTCGTCAAATACCACCGAATAGACCTGATACCACGCCGTCGCAAAATTGCCCCAGACTTTGTATTCCACATACAGCGGCACGTCCGCAAACTTTGCCACCACATTGTCCTGCGGCACGTCGAAGACATTGAGCGCAGTTCCGTGATAATCCGTGTGGGCGAACACGCCGAGTAGCTCATATTGCGCCGAAACAAGCTCCACCTCGTTGCGCTTGGTGACGACCGCAAACGAATCGGGATAATCCGCCGACGGCACGAACGGCACATAATTCCGTTCGACTTTGTATTTTTCGATGTCCTTCCGCATATAAAGGCGGTAGAACACATAATCGTTCAGCCGAGTGAAACGCTTTTCGTAATTGCTCCAGTTCAATCGGTGCGCCGAATGTTCCACCTGCGACCCCAAGCGCGAATAATGAAGGACGCTCGCGCCGAGTTCATTCGCCTCTTTCCCGTATTTCAGGACGGTCTCGTTTTTGAAAAGCCCCAGCTCCTCAAACGAGATTTCCGTCATCACAAACTCATCTCCGTCGTCCGTCTTTCCCGTGAGCGTGTTTTTCTCGCTGTCATAGACGAAATCCCGCCTGCACCAATGCCCCGCTTCGGGCAAAACGACTTTCTTTGTGCGCGCGCTGTATTCATAAATCCCGAAATAATCCTTGCTGTCGCCGCCCTTGAGATGTCCGTCCCCGATGTACCGCCAGCCGAGCGCATACTCGCCGTTTTCGTAGAAAATCACGGTGAACTGGCTTTCAGTGCCGAGCCGAGATTCCATTTCTCCTCGGAACGCCCTGCCAGAAAGCGCGTTCGACTGTGCGATGAAGCGCGCTCGGTATGAAGTCGGCAAAACCGTTCCGCCGTCGCCGTCCCCTGCTTCCACGAGCGCATTTTTCTTCCAATATAATCGCTTTTCCTTGCCGCTCGCGTCCATTAAAACAACGCCCTCGCCGTCCTCCTCGTAATGATAAAGCACGTCGCGGAAAAAATAGCCCCTGCCGCTTCCCAGCGCCTCGTACACAAAGCCGTCGGCGGAAAAATACAGCGAAGAAAACGACGAGCCGCCAAAAACCGTGTTCTCGACGCTTGCAGGACGCAAAGAGAACTGAAAAGGATTTTCGATTCTGGGGAGCCGATTCGGAAACGCATAGAAAAACGCCGCCACGAGAGCGATGAGCGGAAAAAAGATGTGCCGCACGGCAAGCGACAGAGCCGAGCGCGGTTTTTCTTCCTTTTTCAGAATCTTCCGCACAAGCCACACCGCGAACACCACCGCCGCGCGCAGAAGCAACGCGCACACCACCAGCACAAAAAATAGTATCTTCATCATTTTCCCGTTTCCTCACTAAAATCGAAAAAAGCAGACACTCAAAACAATGCCTGCTTTGCAATATGCTCTGCTTTTACTTGCTGAACGATAATTCCAGATGTTTTTTTTCTTTTACACATTCCAGCAGATAATAATTGATAATATTTTGATACGGCATACCCGTTTCTTCCGCCATATCCTTAAAATATTCAATCACTTGGTCGTCAAGCCGAATAGTAATCTGCTTCTTGAGCTTATCTGCATACGGATTTTTTATCCCGTTTGAAAAATCGTAATTCTCTCTCATCTTAGCGAATCCCATTCAAAAATTATTTCATTCATAATTATATTATAATTATACCCCACAAATACTGTCAATAAAACAGTCGGAAAATCACCCGTTTCCTCACTAAAATCGAAAAAAGCAGACACTCAAAATAATGCCTGCTTTCCAATAATATATTTTTATTTACTCTTTTGTCCAATCTTCAACTTTTATCCACGGAATCCGTACAAATTCGTCGTAATTATTCGTAACAACCGTAAGATTCCTTGTCATTGCCTGCGCTGCTAACTGCATATCATACGGTCCGATAACTTTGCTTTTTTTTCCAAATACGCTCGTATCAACCCATACGCTTCTGTATCCTCTGTGGTAAAATCAATAATATTATTGAAATCTGCACAGAAATCAAGCAATGCCTGTCGATTTTTTTCACGATTTTGACTTTTTGAAGCTCCATATTCCAGCTCAGCAATAGAAACCGATGACAAAAATAGCTCATTACTATCAGAATGTAAGATTTTCTCAGTAAGATGAGGAAATTTCTGTTTGATTAAGAAAATACAAATATTTGTGTCTAAAAGATACATCAGAATTCTTCCCGTGTTTCAAGTTTTGGCTGACTTCTGCCCTCTGCCATAAAGTCATCGGTGAATTCCGAAAGGCTTCTTTTCAAATTTTCCCACGGACGATTTTGCGGATACAGAATAAGCGTTGTTCCAATCCTTTTTATGAACAATTCCGAGTTATCAATATGATATTCTTTAGGAATTCTCACCGCCTGACTATTACCGCTCGTAAATACTTGTGTCGCAATCATAAAACCTCCTTTATTACTCAAAGTATATATGCAAGTATTTGCATTTGTCAACAAAACCGCCTCAATAGCAATCCCAGTTGTACAGCACGCGGGAAAAATCCCGTGCGCGCAAATCCTCGCGGCTCAAAAAGAAGTTCGCAATCCCCATATCGCCCCACATAATCGCATTCATCTCATCATCATCATCATCGCCGCCCGTCGCAATCCATTCGCTCGCCATTTGGAAAAGCAAGAGAATGTCGCCATCAGGACGAATTTCGCCCTGCGTGAATTGCGGGTGTCCGCCGATTTGGTGCGGAGCAACCCGTCCATCGCCATAGAACTCCTGATAATCCACATCGCTGAACCACTCGTAATCCCAGCCCGCAAACACAGGAAGACCAAGATTTACCGCCGCTTTTTTCACCGCCTCGCCAAAGCCGTCGCAGCTTGGATTGATGTGCGATTCAATCTTCTCAAAAGTCAAGCCGAACTCATTTTCAATCGGAAGAGAAATCTCCTCGCCGTCCGCGCCCGTTTTTTGCGCCGCACGCACCCCCATCGCCGAAAGCTCCGCCGCGCTCATCGCCAAACTCGGCGACACCACATCGCGCCACACAACACGCCAATTTTTCTGCGGAGTTTTTGTGCCGTGTTCGATAGCGTCCCAGCCGTACATATCGTCGTTCGCGATGAAAATCTGCAACAGCCCAGAACGCGGATAATCAGGTAACGGCGGCACATCGGCAAAATTTATCTGCGCCAACAGATACAGCTTCTCGCCGTTCTCCCCCGTCGGATACTCCTCCCCGCGCGTCCAGTACGGCAATCCCCCGAACTTGCTCGCCGTCATCGCTAGCATTGGCTTTCCCGTCCTGTCTTCCGCGCGAATACGCACCGCAGGCATCGAATACATTTTTTTCAGATACTCCAAAATCGCCGCCGCCTCTTCGTGCGTGTATTCTGCTTTCTTCCCCGCCGTAATCCGCTCGACCGCTTCCCGTATCGGAGTGTTTTTCTCATTGCTCGACGACTCACGCCGCAATTTTTTCTCCTCTTTCTCATCACAAGCCGACCAAAAACCGCGCGTCAAAAACAACAGCACCCCGACCCCATAACACACCGCAATACTTCCCGTCAGCCAAAACAGAATAAGCCCGCCAACCACAATCGAGAACGGAATAAGCAGCGACCGCCACGTTCCCTTTGATTTCTTCCCCGTTTGCGCCGCACCCTGAAAATAATCAAACGCTTTCTCATCATCTTGCGTTTTCCGCGCGTCCGACTCCGCACGTTCTGCACCAAACGAATCGGCAAGCGGCAGCGAAGAGCCAATATCTGCGTTTCGGCAAATGCGGATTGAATACGACGGGCGCACCTCTTGAGGCTCTTGCGCTTCCGCCGTCAATTCGCCGCTCTTCCAATCGCTCTGCACCAGCGCACTATGACGCGGCACATCGTCGCTCCAAATCCAGAGCTGTTTTATCTCATAAATCGTTTCTTTTTCAATCCCGTCCGTGTTAGCCGCTCGCCTACACTCCTCAAGCGTCGGAAGCCGCCAGCCGTTCGCGTCAAAATTGCACACAACACGAGCGAAAACCGCTTCATTCTCCGTGTTTTCATTCCATTTTTTCGTAAACGAATTGTATTCGTGATGCGGCGCCGTCCCCCACGCATCAGGATTCGTCTCGCCGTCAATCGAATAGCACGGCTCAAGATGACACGTCAAACTAAGCGCGTTACAATACTGAATCGCCCAATAAAAATTAAACGAATCAATCGGATACCTATCATCATCAATATCCTCGCCCAGCTGCGCACTCTCGCTAAAAACATACTCACCGCCGCAATCGCTCTGCGCCCTCGTGAGCACCGCTTTTAGCATCTCCACGCCCTTGGGGTGCTTCTCATCGCCGCTTAATCGCACCGTCTCGAACGCAACTCCGCTAATATACGCCGTCGAAAGCACCGTTTTCCGCGAAAGACCATCTTCAAAAGAATTTTCTTCGCCCTCTTCCTCGTCCTCATACTCCCAAACATTTTCGCTCGCCCGCGCCGCACTCACCGCGCCGTGCATTTTTTTGTCAGTGCCAGCCGACAGCTCCCAGAACGACGTGCCTTTCTCCTTTTTCTCTGCCTTGAGCCTAAGATACTCCGCGTCCTCATCACCTGCCCCCGCTTCAACCGTCTCTTTCATCTCAAGGAGTTCTTCCGTCGTCAACGGCTCGCCGACAATCAGATTTTCCCGCGAATCCAGTGCAATTACCCCGTCAGGTGCTCTCGTTTTCAGCCACCACATCGCATGATAAAACTCAAGGTCGGCAATCTCAAAATGTTCCTCGTCGTACAGCCGCATACGCCACAGCGCACAATCCGACGCTTTCCCGCCCTGCGCCTCGCCACGATATAACGCCCTCGGGTCAACAGGAAAACGCGCCGTCCTGCCTGCAAACAGATGAAACACACCGCACAACACGCCCTCTTTGCCCAGCGTCTCAAAACTCATATCGTCGTTCACGCTCGGCTCTTCCGCCGTTTCCTCCTCTTCCGCGTCCTCTGACCTTTCGCCCTTCAAGCGCAGATAATTCACATCGTCCGTTTCCGCGTCCGCCTTCACCGCGTCAATAATACTCGCCAAAGACTCCGCAGAAAGAGAGTGCAACACCACATATTCAAATCCGTCCTCAAGCTCTTTCACGCCCTCGCCAGCCTTTTCGTCCGCCGTCGCCTTGAGCCACCACAGCGCGCGCTCATAATCGAGGTCTGCAATCTGCTCCCCCGAAGCATCATACACAAACAGCCGCCAAAAATAAATCGTCGTATCGCTTAACGAAAATATCGATTTCGGATTCATCGGCAGCGCAATCGCTTCGCCTTGTGTCAGCGAAAAAACACCGCAGGGCGTCTGCAATGCGCCGATATGGATAATCTCGGGCATATTGCCGCCCATCTCCTCATCGTCAACGCCGTCCACATCAACGCCGTCGCGCGAAAATTTGTCGCCGATAATCTCGCCGAACACCTTGAACGCGCCGCGCAAAAAATACACCAACAGCCCCACCAAAAACGCAAAGACAGCCCACACAATCGCGCCGCCCTTAAAGTCCAGCCAATGCACAAAAAACGCAAACGACGCAACCGAGCTAATCAGCACCGCGCGAACTTTCCAACTCTTCGCCGCCGACACAACATTCTTTTGCAATCGCTGAATCGGCTTTTCGGCGTGGAACTTTTTGGCAAGAGCGTCCGAAATCGCATTCGCCGTGCAGATGAGCGCAAAAACCACAAGCGCAACTCCCGCCACGATGAGCGAGCCGATGACGATACCAAAAAAATGCCAGCACACAAACAACAGCACCGCAAAAAACACGGCGAGAATCCGCCAGATTTTCCCCAATGGCGCAATATGTTCATCGTCAATATGCCGCTGCCACACATCAAAAAGGGCAAACAGCGTGCCGAAACTAAACGCCGTCGGTGTCGCCGCATACTCTACCGAATCGCGCAGAACGGCAAGCAGCAGCACGCGCAAAACAAGGTCGATACAGCACAGAACAGCAATAAACGACAGCAATTTTCGCCCTTTAGAGCGCAATCTGCCAGAGATGAACGACAAAATCGCATATCCCACTGCGTAACTGACCGCCGCCAGAGCCAAGGAGAGCGCAACCGAACGCAAAAACAGCGAAAACTGCTCAAACGCGCCCATATTTATCCTGCCCGACGAAAAAAGAGCCGCATTCAAAAAGCTCATCACCAAAAAAATGAACGTGAACAGCGATTTTTTCTCCGATAATTGCTCTACATACGGCGTTTTCACCACTTCCACATTGTTCACCCACTCATCTCCGTCGTCGGAAACCTCACCCCCTGCCCCTCTCCTAGCAGGAGAGGAGAAACTCGCGCCAGATTGACGTATCAGCGTGTCCATTTCCGCCGCGGTGAGCGGAGATGTGATAAGATACATATCCTTTTCGCCGAGAATAAAGTTTCTGCTGTTCGCCGAGAGCTTCTTGAGCATCTCCAGCGCATAATAATATTCCATTACGGCGCGCGTCTTGCCCTCTTTGTCCTGCAAAAACAGCCGCCATTCCTCAATTTCCGTATCGTCATTGAGCGAATACATATTTTTCGGCTCAATCGGCAGCGCAGTAATCACCCCCTCTTTGAGCGCGAACACACCGCAATCTTTGCCCGTGTCTTTTTGCTTGTACAATTCAGGGTCATTCACTGTCGCATTAAACTTTTTCCATTTTTTCGACTCTGGGTGGCTCTGCACGAACTGTCTCAGTTGTGTCCGCTCGCTCATAAACGCACTCGACTGCCACGGCTTTTTATCGTCCACATCATCAGCGTCCTCGTCCTCATACTCGCGAATGGCAGAAATCACGTCGCCGAACAGCCCCGTTTTGTCCACTTCACTCACTTCGTCGTCATCGTCTTCGCCAGCGTTTTCTTTTTTCTCTTTCGTCTCGCGGAGTTTCGCAAACACATCGGAAAAAAACGGATTCTCCCTCTCTTCCTCCGCGTCGTCATCGTCCATTTCTGGCATCAAAGCGAGAGTGTTCGACCAATATTCCGCCTCCAGCTCTCGCACATCGAAAACGTCGCCGTCATACACCACGCGCTTTATCGCCTTTTTCATCTCGTCTTCGATATGCGAAAGTTCTTCTATCAGCTTCGCATTTTTCGCCGCAATATCGTCCGTGTCGTCGTCCATTTCGTAGATTTCCGCACATTCCAAGTGAATATACATTCGCCTGTTCTTCTCTTCGCGCAAAAACGAAAGCACCTTGTCGCACCGCTCGCGATATTCCTCGGGCAACTGTATAAAAAACGCCGACAACCGCGAAAGCCCCATATCATAACTCGCCGTAATTGCGATTTTCTCATCGCTGTCGAACACAATCGATTTCGCCGCCGTCGGATTCACGCTCACGAGAATGCGATATATCAGCGGAATGTTCGCCTCGCTCTCCGACAGCGCCACCACGCGCACAATTCTCCCGTCCGCCGACCTATCGAACGCATAGACATAACTTCTATTCATCTTCTCATCTCCTTTTGTATACATTACATATAAAACAGGCATAGTCAACAGATTTAACTGTAAAACTATGCCCAAAAACTATATAAACTCGTATCGCTTAGAAATCAAGCAAATAAATACCGTTCTCATATTTTCTAAAAACCACATACGTTTTTCCGTATTGTTCCAACATTTCTTTTGTAATAAACGCACCACTCGGCAAACCAAGTTTTTGCCTGAAAAACTGTCCAAGAAAAGCATTACTTTCCGCTGTATGAATACCTTTATTGTTGGCTTGTGCAATTCTCATAAAAACAGGCGAAAAACCATTCGGAATAACCTTGAAAAGAGGATTGTTTTTATCTTCAGGACTTTGCTTTAAAGGAAAGAATCCCTCTTTCCTGTCTTTTTTATTATAGGGAATATACGATTGGTCTTTATTCCGTTTTGTGCCGTCCTTTCGTATTCCCCAATTCAAGCCAGAACCAAAACCTGTTTCCTTACCGTTCGCTTTTAATAAAGAAATCTTGCAGGTATCAAGCGGTGTTTTTCCGTTAAACATATCCCAAGACAGATTCTCGAGATTATATTTATCTATTTCATTGTCAGATTCTTTTTTCCTTGAGAAACTGATTTTATCTCTTACC
>CALBGU010000076.1 GCA_937893155.1 uncultured Treponema sp.
TTGCATTGTTTTTTGCAGTAAAAATTCCTTTGTATTCGCATTTAAAAGTTTCAAAACCTGGCGGCAGGACAACGGAAACAATGGGATTGCCTGTGAGCGTAATTTGTTTTGCCGCTCAAAAATGCCCCGAAAAACTCAATTTAGAAACCCTCGAATTTGTTTGGGATTTGTGCAGAAACGACCCGAATGTTCTTGCAAGATACAATATCGTCGGATATAACTCGATAAAATGGAACGGCTCGGATTCTGGAGCAATCGAGCGCGTAGGCAAAAAGAAAATGATTTTGATGATGATAAAATGTTTTGTCCGCGCGCCAAAAGAATCTCTAATCGGATTTTTCGGATTGACGAGATGTGTATGGAGTTTTGAATATACGATTAGCGGCGGAGTTGGAATCACTTCCAATAATCTTAATATTGCATATCACGGCAGCGAAAAAATGCGAAAAATCGCCGAAGACTGCATTGCTTTGCTGAACAGAAGTTTTTTCAAATACGCTTCGTCAATCGGTCTTTCTATTCTTGTTATGTTCGCGTTCATTCTGTTCAAGAGCAATTTCAAATGCTGGACTGACTGGAAACGCATATTTCTGTGCATTCCGATTTTTACTTACAATTTCGGCACAATGCTTCTTTTAACAGGGCACGATGTCCGTTTCTTTTATGTAAGTTTTCTTGTCTGTCCGCTTGTCATTCTCATTTTGTGCGGAAAACAAACCGAGGCAGAACAATGAAACTACGGCAAACATCTATTCAGCTTTTTCTGTATCTCATCGTCGGAGGACTTGCCACGCTGGTGGAATGGGCGACGTTTTTTGCTCTGAACACCGTCTGCGCCCTGCACTACGTCCCCGCGACTGCATTGGCATTTGTGCTTTCAACGGCGGCAAACTGGCTTTTCGGCAGACTGATTTTATTCCGTGCGTCCAAAAGCACCGCGAGCGAAATTCTCAAAATCTACGCGGTAAGCGTCATCGGGCTTTTGCTGAACCTTGCGATAATGTTCTTCGCCGTGGAAAAACTCCATTTTTCAGAAATGATTGCCAAAATCGGTGCAACAGGCATTGTTTTCGCGTGGAATTTTTTGATTCGCAAACTCGTAATTTACCGAATCTAAGAAACAAAACCCGTGCTCGACATACATCGCAGAACACGGGTTTTTGTTTACCACACTGTTTTTACGTCATATTTTGGGATAATCGTGTCGCGCGTTATTATCGCAAGCTCCCGCAATTTCGCTTGCGAGATAAGCAAGCGGTCAAACGGGTCGTTGTGCAAATGCGGCAGCTGTTTTATTCCCTCGATTTCAACGGAATCAATGGAGATGATTTCAATTCCACGTTCTATGCAAATAGACTCGATTTTAGGAATATCAGCTTTTATCGCAAGTTTTCCAATACTTTGCTTTATTGCGATTTCCCAAAATGAAACGACACTCACAAAAAGCTCTTTTTCGCTCGTTATCAATTTTGTCGCCCGCGCTGAAAGTCCGCTCGGATTGCACAGCGAAAAAATCAGCGCATTTGTATCAAGAAGATATTTCACATATACTCCCTGAAACATTCAGGCGTTTCATCAAAATCATCAGCCATAAAAAACCCGTCTTCCAGACCGCCGAGTTTTCTGCAAAAAGCCGTGTCGCCCTCTTTTTTGGCAATCAGACCTTTCACTTTCTCTAGGATTTCCTTGAGCGACGGCACGTCCAATTTATCCAGTTCCGTATTAAAATACGCCAGCGCAAAATCGCTCATTTTCTCGCTCCTAACATTTCTAGCACTTTCTTTCCGACCTTCCAGTTATCGCCAGCTCCCATCGTTACCACAAGATAGCCATCGCGCGCAGGACATTTCTTGCTGATTTTGCCAAAAATAAACGCAGCCGCCTCGTCAAACTCGCCTTTGTAATGCACATTCGCGTGATACTTCGCGGCGTGTTCTGCAAGCGTTTCGCCCGTTACATTCGCCGCCGCCTCGTCCTCGCGCGCGCTCCCGTAAATCTTATTGATAACCACGCAGTCCGCACTCGAAAAACACGCGGCAAACTCCTCCAAAAGCGCGGCTGTTCGCGTGTAAGTGTGGCTCATAAAGTCCACGATAATTCTGCGGTTCGGATAAAATGCGCAGTACCCCTCCAGCGTGGTCTTTACGGCTGTCGGGTGGTGTCCGTAATCGTCGATGAACACAACGCTGTCGCCTCTCTCCGTCGTCGCTCTGCCCGTGATTTCGCTTCTGCGCTTGCCGCCCGCGAACAGTCGCAAACTCGTTTTGATAGCGTCGAGATTATCTTCAATGCTTTGACCGTCTTCTTTGAGCAATGCAATCGAAAGCGCAATCGCCGCCGTCGCATTTCTGATATTATGCACTCCGGGAACGCACAGCGCGAACTCGCCGAAATTGCCCACCGAGAACAACTGCGTTCCGTCCTCCACGCCGCCAATCGTAATGCGGTAATCGCCTGCCGCCGTTGTGCCGTACGGGATTTTTTTTATGTCGGGTCGTTTCGCGCCCACAATGCCAGCAACTTCACACGCCCCCGCGTCGTCTGCGCAATAGATTAAATCCTCGCCCTCTGGCAATTTAAGGCAGTAATCCACGAACGCATTTCTGATGTCTTCGTACGTCGGGTAATAATCTTGATGGTCGCTTTCGACGCTCGTCAAAATTATCTTTTTGGGACAGAACGCCATAAAATGCCGCTGATATTCGCACGTTTCCGCCACAAAGACGCTAAGCGTGTTGTTTGCGTTTAGGTTTGTCATTACGCAGGAATCGCCGAAACTCTTGATGACAGAGCCAGCAAGCACTTGCGCATTGAGGTGCAGCCCCTTGAGAATTGTGCCGCACAGTCCCGTCGTTGTGGTCTTTCCGTGAACGCCGCACACGCCCGCGCTATACGCCATTTCGCTCACTTTGCCCAGCGCCTCGCTGTACAAAAGGCACGGCACGCCCTTTTTCACTGCGGCGATTAAATCGGGATTTTTGTCTTTGCTGTACGCCGACGAATAGACGACAAAGCGCACATCGTCGGTGATATTGTCTTCGCTGAAATCGAGAGCGTGCAGTCCGTATTTTTCAAGGATTTCGTCTGTATAAAATCGCTCGCGCACGTCGCTGCCTGTGATAATCGCGCCTTGAGATGCCAAAATCTCGACCAACGCGGTGCACCCCGTTCCTTTTATGCCCACAAAATGAATATGAATCCCGCGAAAATCCGCAGGGAAAATAATATCGTTGCTCATACGCGCATTATACCACATTTAGAGCGCAGTGGCTATGACTTCCGCACTTACCGCAAAAAGCCGTACTCATACACCTTCTCGGCAATCTTCGCCGCGAGCGTCTTTTGTTTTGTGCGCAGGTCGTCGATGAGCGCGTTATATTCCGCATTATTGCTCTTGTTGTTCATTCTGCCCTTGCCGTCTACGCCTTGAAAATACTTGCGAATGTCATAAAAACTCGCGTTCTCGTTTTCACCGCCTTGCGCAAAATAGAATCGCCACAACGCTTTTCCTGCATCGAACACGGAGGCGGCTTGTTCGCTAAAGACCTCACCACCTGTCCCGCTCCTTAGAGAAGAGGGGTGAACTCTAGTCTTCCCCTCGCCTTCTAGGAGAAGGAGATCGGAAGAGCACA
>CALBGU010000077.1 GCA_937893155.1 uncultured Treponema sp.
TCCTTGAAACAAAGACTTCAAGCGATGCTCTTTCAAGAAAGCACGGCAACATTCCGCTCTAAACCTCACCATTTCCCCTCTCCTCACTGGCGAGGGGAATTTTTTTTCAACCAAAAAAAGCAAGGCTTACCGGTATGAAATCCGCAGTTTTTTTCTTCGTCCTCGGCAGTATCTGCCTGTTGTTTTCCTCTTGCGCGTCTTTTAATCGCGCCGCCCCAAACGAAATGCGCACGTTTACGATTTCCCTTGATGCAAACAAAACGACGGGATATTCGTGGGTGTGCGAAATCAGCAACGAAAAAATAGCGCAGGTCATCAATGAAGAATACCAGATTGATTACGACCGCGTTGACAAAAACGGAATTTGCGGCGCAGGCGGCACGCAGACATTTACGATTTTGTGCAAGAAAAAAGGCTATACGACCATAAAAATGCTGTATCGGAGAGCGTGGGAATATGAAAAACCCGCAGAAATCCGCACATATATGCTTACGGTTTCCTCCCGCCTTGCGTATCAACTCACAGAAACGCACACGCATCCTTATGATGCACTGGACGCGAATGATGTTGCACATTTTTTATATGACATTTTAAAATAATTCACCCCGTTATAAAAATGCCGCCATTATCTCCGTCCCATTTTTCCGTCATTATCGCTTTTTGATTGCCTGTGCCATTATTTTTCTTAACAACCTGTGTCATCGTTTATTTAATGCAGAGGCAACAAGGGGCTTAAGCCCCTTGTTTCAACAAACGATTAAAAAGATTGCCGTATCAAGTACGGCAATGGCACAGCCACATGCTGCTTCTCAATACACAGCCTGCTTTACAAAAAAACTAAATGCGGGAATGACAGAAAAAACAAATTCGCCAATGATAGACTTATATCATCAGCAGACCTTTCTTTTGAACCACATTCTTTCTGTTTTTACGCGAACAGCGGCGTTGTTTTGAGCCACTCAGCCACGGCGTTTGCGTCTTTATCAAGTTCGCGGTCGTCCTCCACGAAGGCGCTCAATGCACGCACTTCATCGTGCACCTTCTGCGTGAACGGAGCAAAATCAGCGATTCCCGCCAAATCCGCCGCCTGCATTGCCGCAAGCAAATGACACGCAAACTGCAAAAACACAATCTCAATCTGTTCCGCCCATTTTCGCGCGCTAATCGTACCCATCGACACCTTATCTTGATTCAGCGCTTCCGTCGGCGCACTCGTGAGCGACACAGGAAAACAATACGTCGCCGCTTCTCCGCGCAGAGCCGAAATCGTAATCTGCACCGCCTTGAATCCCAAACGAAGCCCTGCGCGCGGGTGGTCGGCAGGCGTGGGCGGAATTAAATTCTCCGTCAAGGCGTTAAATTTGCCGTCAATAATCACCTCGGCTTGCTTATCACTCAAATCCGCAATGTTCGCCAGCGCCGTCCGCATATAATCACACGCCGCGCAGATATGCCCGCCGTAAAAATTGCCCGTGTTATACAATGCACGCGCGTCGATATCCACGAGCGGATTATCATTCGCGCTGTTCAGCTCCTCCGTAATCAGTTCGCGCGCAAAACGGAGCGTATCGCGATACACGCCCGTGATTTGCGGCGCGCAACGAATAGAATAGCGGTCTTGAATCTTGTTTTGCTGAGCCACAAATTTTTTCTCGCCGAGCCGTTCAATTTCGCTCTTCAAAAAATCCTCGTACCTCCACACGCGCTTTGATTTTTCGATAATCCCATACACATAAGAAGCGCTTTCGCATTGCCCGCGGTGATTCTTAATCTCGCTCACCTTCGCCAAAAACGGCGTATCCTTGCCTCTCGTAATCTCCGACGTAACCGCCGTGAGAAAATCCGAAATATTCGCAAGCCGCTCCGCTTTTTTCCACGCCAGAGATGCCACCGCCGTCATCACGCTCGTGCCGTTCATAATCGCCAAGCCTTCTTTTGCCTCAATCGCAAGCGGCTCGATTCCCGCCAGCGAAAACGCCTCCGCCGCGCTCATCACCGTGCCGCGATAATACACATCGCGTTTCCCCATAATCACCGCCGCAAGATACGAAAGCGGCGTTAAATCGCCCGACGCGCCGACCGAGCCCAATTCAGGAATCACGGGAATCACATCTTTATTGAGCAATTCCAGCATTTTCTTCGCCAAAACAGGACGAATCGCAGAATGTGCCCCCTTGATATTGCCGTTGAGACGCGCCAAAACAACCGCCCGCCCCACTTCGCGCGAAAATTTCTTGCCAAGCCCAATGCCGTGATATGTGCAAATCACGCGCTGAAGCTCGCCCGCCTTGTCCACCGAGATTTGATTGTGGCAGCTGTCGCCAAAATCCGTTGTAACGCCGTAGGTCGGCACTCCAGAAGCAATGTATTCCTCCAAAAACGCGCGGCTTTCCTCCATTCGCTGCCAAAAACCGCTGTCCGCAGGCAATTCCACCGCCGCGCCTTCCTCAGCCACCGCGCACACCTGCTCAATCGTCAATTCATCGCCGTTGATTTTCACCGTCTGCATTCTGTTTTCTCCTTTATTAGACCTGTTCGATAATATAGTCTTGACAAGGGGCTTAAGCCCCTTGCTACAGCAAAAGTTTTTAGTTTCCGAACAGG